>NZ_JBHWUE010000077.1:0-43957 GCF_042738615.1 Rhodococcus sp. NPDC059968 | reverse complement strand
ACCACGGCACTGGGATCGTGCCTGCAGAACAATCCGTCGGACGACCAACTCCGCGCTGCCCGACGCCTCGCCGCCGCGGCCGCAGACAAGTCCGACCCATCGACTCCGGCGGGTATCGCGACCGCCGTCGCGATGCGAGCAGTGCAGGCACACATCGCGATCCATCACATCACCCACAATGCCCTGCGCACAGAACCGGGGCCGAGGAAGAAACCGGACGAGGGCGAAGAAACGGACACCGGATGGAATCCGAGCACCAAAGCCGCGATCCAGGTAGCCGTCGCGACCAGCGCTGCAACGATTCTCGGTGAGCTCATCTCGCCCGACCGCTGGTACTGGGCGGTCCTGACGGCCTTCCTCGTTTTCACCGGAGCGTCTACCCGCGGTGAGATTCTCTCGCGCGCAGGCCACCGCGTCGTCGGCACCATCGCGGGAGTTCTTGCAGGAGTTGTGTTGTCCGCGTTGGTCGGAAACAACCAGCCATTGCAGCTGCTCCTGCTCGTCGTCTGCGTATTCTTCGCGTTCTACCTCGTCACGGTTGCCTACGCATTGCTCTCCTTCTTCGTCACCGTCATGCTTGCGATGCTGTACGGTTTGCTCGGCACATTCAGCATCGAGGTACTCGAACTGCGCATTTATGAAACGGCGGCCGGCGGAATCGTCGGAATAGCGGCGGCGTACTTCATCTTCTCCACCGGAACGAGATCGACACTGATCTCGAAGATCGACGATTACCTCGATCAGATGACTGCCATCATCGACACCGGTATCGGAGCCGTCGTCCAACCAGGCCACGAGACTGACCTCGTCGCCGACATCCGGAAGCTGGACAACGCGCTGAAGGACCTTGTCACGGCGGGCAAACCCTTGGAAATGGGACCGACGACGCGGACTCGTCGGGGAGCGAAACGGTTGTTGCGGATCATGACGGTCAGCAATCGGTCGTCTCATGCACTCGCCCGAGCGGGGGTGAGCGCCTCTCGCGGCGAACCGGACAGCGAACCGTCGCAGGCGACCGCGAAGGCGTTGCGCCAAGCAGCCGACGTCACTCAGGCAACCATCGCCGACGTCAAACGCGCACTCGCCGGCGAGCACGTAGAGCCTCCAGAGAAACTCACCGAAACCTCGGCACCTGATGTGATGCTGCAGTCGACCACCACGCCGGGGCCGGTTCGCAGCGCCGTCCGCTCGCTCGGCACCCTCAACCGCACGATGGGGGAGGCATTGACGCGTGTCTGATGGCGTCGTGCATACCCCCTCCGAAGCACAAAGCAAGCCAGTGGAAGGGGGAAGCGGCGGCTTGGATCGCGCGGCTCGTCCAGCGCGAATCGATGACCGTGACGGTATGCGGCTGCCTCGGGGGTGGGTGTCGGGTGCTGACAATGCCGGGCCTGGACCGCCCCGTTCAACGCATGGAAACGAGCACGATGACGGCAGTCAGCACGGCGACGATTAGTTCGATGGCCCCGAGGATCAGTGCGGCAACGGCCAGACCGGAGCCGGTTTCGTGTTTGCGCCCGCCGGTCTCGACGTAACCGATCGCGCCGAATACCAGCGCCGGGACGAATAGCCCTGTCAGGGCGCAGAACAGTGCAACGATCGCGCAAATGTTGGTGCGCTCGGGCGCCTCGATACTGAGGTTGGTCTCGTCGAATGCCACCACGGGCAAATTCCTCTCACTCATTGGTGCAGAAGGTACGGCCGGGTCGGACCACTGAGCCCTCGCCGCAACCGGTCACGCTGTCATGCGTGAACTGGGTGCCGGAGTCGCAGCGGAGGAAGGTGTTCACCGTGCCGTGGTGGGTGGGTGCCGTCGGTACTCGTGGCGGACGATGGCGGTGGCACTGACCGCCCATGCACCGATCCCGATGACGGACATGGTGGGTGACCATGTGGTTGCTGTCAGATAGATGTAGTACACCCCGGTCGCCGTGACGAGGCCGGTGGTCGGCGCAGTCAGTCGTGTCATTATTCTCGTTTCGCTTGGTGCTCTGCGATGTGCTTTCGATTGTGTCAGGGCATCGGTGTCGTCATGCGCCGGGATCGTGTGTTTGCTGGGGTTTGCTGATATGACTTCTGGATGCGAGTGCTGGCGGTGGCGGCGTTGGTCGCCGGAATGGTGTGCGTTCTGGTCGGGTCGTGGTGGTGGGCGGCCGGGTGGATAGTGGCCGGTCTGATCCTCAATGGTGTTGCGCGTGAGCAGGCCGCGAAGCGGTGGGCGGCGCGTGCGGCGGGTGTCCAGCCGCCGCGCCCCCTCCTCGAGTTGTTCGGCGGCTGGGGAGAGTAGCCGCCATCGCGCCGGGGATTGGGGCTGGCGTTACGTCCGCGCCGCGGAGTGGCGCCCCGATGCGCTTGCTCTGTGTCATTCATGTGAATGACAGAGGGGCGCAGGGGGAGTGCCCGAATCCCGCACCACCGATCCAGAGGAGTTCGTGTTCTGCGTGGTGCAGTGGGTGTCCGAGCGGACTTCGTTGCGTCTGCATCCACCGGAGCGGCCGGATTTTCCGAGGTCCGTCCTGGGCCACCCAGTCTCAACTGTTGAACGACGTCGATGGCGGGTGGGCCGATGCGTGGCTGAGCGCCACCCGGACGGCAGTTGGCGGCGGCCGGCGCCATGGACATGCTGCCGCCCGGCCCGTAAACGGTCCCCCCGAACCCGGAACGGGTATCGGCGGACGGATCGGCGCGTTCGTAAACGAACACGAACGCGCAGTGGGGCGCATCTCATGGTAGGCGCGCCCCACTGCCGGTGTTCGGGTTGAGCGAGCAGGTCACGCGGTACGGCGTGACTGCTCGATCGTCACCACCCAGCGGCTGGTTTTAGCTCGCGGCCCTCCACCGGTTGTGTCCGTCGGAACCGGGTGCGCAGACCATCGGAGTTCCGGTGCTGGTGACGCCGGTGCCGCCGCTGCAGAAGGCACCGGGTTTGACGACGTTTCCCGACGGGCCCGGGCTCGGTGCCGGGGTGGACGGTGCTGGTGCAGGGCGAGATTGCGGTGCCGGCGCGGGACTCGGTGCCGGGGTTCCGCCGTCGCAGGTCCACAGTCCGCGGTCGGCTGCGCGGGAGGCGGATTCGGCTTCGATCAACCGGTCCGATGTGCGCAAGTAGTCGACGGTGTAGGCGCGGGCAGCTCCTTCGCGGGCGGCCTTGATCGCGTAGTCACCGTCCATGTCGTTGTCGAGCGCGACGTAACGGTGGACCTGGCCCGCACTATCGGTGTCGGGTTGCGTCGACTCCGGGTTGAGTTGGATTGCCCGGCCGAGGAGGTGATCCTTCGCGAACTGGGTCGATTGGTCTGCCCAGCAGTCCTGGCCTTCGGGGGCGTCGATGCCGAGGACGGACACGGTGAGCGTCTCACCGCTGGTGGGGTGTCGGGTGACGATGGCTTCTCCATCGACGACCTCGACGACCTGGGCGGACCGGAATAGTTGCTTTCTGTGCACTGCGCGGGCGAGGCAGGAGGGGTCGCGACGGGGATTAGCTGCCGAAGAGGGTGCCCAGTTCACTGAGGTCGGGGACGATAGCGGCGGCGGGTGGTGCGGGGTCGACGCTGGGCACGGTGACGACGGTGGAGGTTTGTTGGACGGTGAATTCGGTGCCCCGGCCATTGCTCCAGGTGGTCCTCGATGCATGAGGCCAGTACGACGTAGGAGCCGTCGGGAATGTCGAGTACCGACTGGGTCGTCGTCCCCGGCTGGACCTCGCTCGTCTCGTAAAGAGTTTGACCGGCGATGAGGACTTCCCCGACGGGAGGCAGCACCCCGCCGGGGTCCGGGCGTTTGTGCGGGAAGCGTGGTGGTCACTGTAGCGATCGAGAGCACGGCCGGCCACTGTCGGGCAGTTGGGGAATGGGTCTCGGCGTTCGTCGACGACGACGACCCAGAGACCGTGGACGCGCTGCGCTCCGGCGGTGTGCGGGCGCAGTCCTTCGACCAGTTGTCCGGGCTGAGGGTGCGGGGAACTACGAGCGACGCTGACCGTCGCCAACCACGACCCACGGGCGGTGAAAGGGACGCCTCGCTACGGTGCGTCACCGTGTCGCCGACGCGGCACGGTGACGCAGGAAGCGCACTGAGCCCGATCTGCGTCGTAGCATCCGGGGGTGAAGCAACGACCGAAGTGTGGACGCCTGACGAAATCGGGTGCGCCCTGTGCAGCGTTGGTACGGCACTCGAAGCCGCTGGGGCAATTCGCGCCAGCGTGCCCCGCGCACATGAGCGAAGCCGAACGCAAGGCGGTCGCCGCGGATCCGTTGTGGACCAACGAGGGCCAGGTCCTGTGGGTGCTCGAGCGCAGTGCCGGGACCGATGACCTCGCACCCGTGTCGGCGATCGCCACAGAACTCGGCGGTCAGCCGCAGGCGGTGGTGTCCGCGCTGCGGAAACTGGCTGTCAGTGGGGCGGTTGCCGCGCATACCGTCGGTGGCCGCGAAATCTGGGGCACGGCCGCGCAGGTTCAGCGGATGGACGAGGCGAGGCGGCAGGCCGAAGCGGACCGGGCCGAGGCGGCCGAGCGAATCCACGAGCGAAATCGGGATCTGGAGGCGCTCAGATGCCGACTCGAGTCGAGCGTGGCGGGGCGAGGCATCGAGGTGACCAGCCTGTCCCGGATGTTCCCGAAAGTGTGGGACGGATCCCGTCTCGATCAGCTGATGGTGATGACCGACGATCCGGAGGTGGCAGCGTGGTTGCTCGGTAGGCTCGCCGATCCCGACTAGTGGCGGGTGCCCGGTCGGTGGCCGAGAGGAAACCGTCGCCACGGTGTCGGGGCGGTTGTGCGCCCATCACGAGTAATCGTGGTGGGCGCACCGTGATGTCGGGCGGGTGCACGCAAGCCCGCGCGCTCGCGCATCAGCTTCGCCGGGACGCCATCGTTCGCCCGGTGGCTGTGATCGCCTCACGGGTTTCGCGGATGCCCGCTCGCCTGGCTGGCACGTGTACGTTGTGCGGCCGGTAGCGCTGAACGGTGCGTCCTCTCTGCTCTGCTCGGTTGCGGAAGCACGCACCATGAGGGACCGGTGACCTGCCCGGGTTCCCGCGCCTGCTCGCCGACAGGCCGTGACGTGCTCGGGCCTAGACGTTCTCCTGTCCGATCGAGCCTGCGGTGGACGGTGTCGGGCGGGTGTGGGTATCCTGTAGTGGGATGATTCAAAATGAATCAGGAGGTGCTTGTTGTGGACACCATCGACCACAAGGCTGTCGCCGCACTCGATGCTGCGGCCGCCCGCCGCCGGGTCGCCGACCTCGACGTTCTGCGGGCGGTGGCCGAGGCGAACGCCGCCCACATCACCCAACGGGTGATCCATGAGCACATCGGAATCTCGCAACCGACGATTCATCGCATGCTGCGCACCGTGCTGGAGAACCCGGTCCTGCTCGATCGGACCCCGGCCGAGGTCATCGACCGCCGCGCCGCCGGCCAGATCAGCGATACCGAGATGATGCAGGTTCTGCTGGACTGGAACTTCACCTTCGGCCGGGTCCCGGTCAGCGGCGGCGTCTCGGCGGATGCGTACGAGCCCGGTAGCTGGGATGAGATCGAACGCGCCTACTACCGCGGACTGCTGACCGACGACGAGATCGGGCGGCTGATGGAGCGAAACAAGGACTCCCTCGAACAGGCGGCACGGTCTGCGTGAACTCTCCGGATCCGTTGCGCGGCAAGGTCGCCGCGCAGCTTATGGCTATGTCCGTGCCCGGTGGCCCTCTGCACACGAAATCCGACGCGAGCACGATGATCCGTTTCGCGGCATCCCCGGCCCGGCTGCGGTTCCGTCGCACGGTCATCGACCGGTATCTGGCGCGGGAAACTCCGCTGCGGGAGGGACGTTCGGCGATCCTCACCGCCGGCGCACCTGGAGCCTGGACAAGCAGCCTGCTCCGCGACCATATCCCCGACCTGGACGGGTACCGGAGCCTCGACGCCGGTATGGTCAAGGATCACCTGATCGAACAAGCACTCCGCGAGGGCTCTATCCTGCGTTCCGTTACACCGAGGATCCTCGACGCTTCCTGACAGCATCTTTCACGGCAGGCCCACCGTGGGCAGCCTCCGGGTGACGAATTGTCGAAAGTAGTCGACCTTCGGGGTGGTCACCAGCACCGGGAGCAGCAGATCCCACGCCATAGCCGTCCGCGTCGGCAGGGTGGCGGGGGTGTCGGTGGCCGTCGCCAGGAGGCGTGCCCCGGCGAAGAGTTCCACCAGGAGCCGACCGACTGCGTCCGGATCGGCGTCCTCGCGCAGGTCACCCTCGTCGATTGCTCGGCGGGCGAGGAGTTGGTAGGTGGATATCCAGGTCGCAAAGGTGTCCGTCTCCGAACTTCGGTAGTCGCCCATTTCGGTGATGAGGCGGAATGTTGCGCCCATCACCGGGTCGGTGAGGGCGGCGTCGACCGTGACGAAGGAGATGCCGATCATGGCCTCGAATGCCGGTGTGGGGGAGGCGAGGTACGGGGTGCACACGGCAGTGAACCGCCTCGTGCCCTCCTCGATGACGGCGCGGGCGAGTTTTTTTTGGAGGCGTAGTGAAAGTACAGGGCCCCCTTGGTGGCCAGGGCCTGGGTGAGGATCTCGCTCAGCTTCGTGTCTGTGTAGCCGTGGCGGGTGAATACCTCGGCCGCGGAATGGAGCAATGCGCGACGAGTGACTTCCGCCCGCTTCTGGGTGGCCATTCACCTGCCCTTCGAGTAACGAGATCATCTGGCCGGACGGCTGTCGTGAACCGTCCTGAATGGGGTTGAACGACGCCCTGCACAATGCATACCCGATGTGGAGGTTCGTCGCATGATGTTCGGCGTGTCCCCCTCTGTCGGGTCTCGCAGAAGATGACGCGCCGCCCGATTCCAGTCTTCGTCGGACTGGCCCCACGGGGTCGTCCCCAGGGGTGAGGCCGGACGGGCGACGACGATCAGGGCGGTGACCAGCGTCCGCACCCCGTTAGATCGAACACACTTTCCTAGATCGAACACACTTTCCGGTTTTATGTCGGGGTCCGTTGGACCCGACTCGGTCCGGCTCATCAGGTCGTAGGATCTGCTCAGCGGGCTGGGGCAGGCGCTTTCGGTCAGCTGGACCGGTGCGTTCTCGGCTGAGGAGTAGACCAGTCGGATGCGGGTATCCGATGGGCGTGCTGCCGCGTGACCTCGGAACGTCAAACCCCGCGACGGCCAGACCCTCCGGCCGCCGGACCCCTTCGGTCGGAGGGTTCACATCTGGCTCTGATTCTCTTGCTGATGGAGGCCGTGGGTCCGGATCGGATTCGACTCTCCGCGAACGATGGCTCCTGTAGTACCGGATTGCGGTGCCGGGGTCTGCATTCTGGCGGGAGGACGGCCGGTTGATCTCCGTGGCGCATCGACGGACCACTCGCAAGGAAGGGGCGGGTGGTTTGCCGAGTTCGAGTGTCGCGGCGGAGGTGGACCGTTTCCGGGCCGGCGAGGTGGACGCGCACACCGTCGATGAGGTCCTGCACCACTATCACCTCGCGGCGAAGGAACTGTGGACGGTCTGCTGGTCCGGTTCCGGCGCCCAGGTCGAGTTGACCGCGCGTTCGTTGGAAAAGCGCGTGGCCGAAGGCGAGAGGATCGACTGGTGGGAACGCGCCGCACCTCGCCGCCGGGAGTAGTTCCTGTTTGTTGGTGCTCTTTTCCGCTGACGCGAGGGTTCGGTGCCTGTGGGACGGTGAAGGTCCGTCGCCGTATTGTGGTCAGCGCCGCTCGCTCCCAGACTCGGGCGGTCTCGACCCCGCCGGCCGGTACACATTGCGACTCGCGATTGGCCGCCGGGGCAGGGACCGGCACTGACACGCCGGTCTGTAGGAGGGCTTCGTAGAGACGATGAGCGCCCGCTTACTGGTGGCGATCACGTTGGCCTGCGGGTTCGGCGACGACAGCACCCGGAGACCGGCGTCCACGTAGTGCGCGAGTGCAATCGGCAATGTCGCGTGTGCGCGCACCGCGGCCCGGGAGGCATTGTCGAGGACGTCGCCGGCACGCAGGGGCCGCAGTTCGGGTGCGTCGTGTCCCGCGTTCGGATGGCGCGGGTGATCTGCGGCCAGCGGCTCGGCCAGTGGAATGTGGTCCTATGTCTCGGACGGTAGCGAGGTCCGTGGCCCGCCGTGTCGAACTGGACGGAATGTCGATCCAAGGGGTTGCACCGCCCGTAGTACGCTGACCGCGGTTTGTGGGGTTCTCTACGGCGCTCGTCGTCACCGCCGAGGTCGAATCGAGGTTCGCCGCCCACCTGCGCGCACCCGGCGTATGCGTGACGACCGGGCGGACAGTGCCGATAGAGGCAACCGCCGAACCGCCGAATGTACCGTCATCGGCGGTGTGGTTCGGGATGTTCTCGGCCGAGTGTGTCTGCACGATGTCCTCACTCAGGGGGCAACCCCCGTCCCGTAGAGGTAGTCCGTTGACCATCTCCGCAACGGGACGGTAAGTGGGACATCACCAATGCGAATCCTGATCGTCCAGGGGCTGGTCCGTGTCACTCATGATTTGTGCGGGGTGACTGCTGTAAAAAGACTTTTTCGCAACGTCTCGATCAAAACCCAGCTGAGCACACTTTTTGCTCTGCAGAGTGCAGTCGGAGCGCCTCGATCGAGGATTTCGCGCAGGTAGGGACCGAAAAGGCAGTGAAGAGACGGCGCCGGCGACGTTCGGCGGGCGGGGTCTCCGGGGCGTAAGCACCCTCTGTAGGCAGCCCCACACAGCGGTTTCCAGCCTTGCGCGCCCACCCACGCACAACGAACGCCCCCCGTTCGGCGAGGGGCGTTCGTTGCTCTCGGCGCACGATCGCGAAAAGTAATCGAGAGATCCCTGCCGCGCTACGTAATACGCCGATAAGAGAGTTATTATGTCAACTGAAGCCCTCCATTATTTCATCAGATGCATTCCTTTCGTCGCACGGTGAGTACGGGGACTGTACGGTTCGACGGGCATCCGGGGTGTTGACCTGGTTATTTGCGGTTGAGGGCCGCCACCGATGTTCGAGTTTGATGCAAAGGGGAAGCGCGTGACTGTGTGCCTCGTCCACGGCAACCCCGAGACCGCCGCCGTCTGGAACAGATTGGCTCCGCTCCTCGATCGCGGACCCGTCGTACGCCTGTCCCCACCGGGTTTCGGTGCCCCGGTGCCCCCGCGGTTTACGGCCACGGTGGAGGAGTACCGCCGTTGGCTGGTCACCGAGTTAGAGCGCTTCGGGCAGCCGGTCCACCTGGTGGGTCACGACTGGGGCGGTGCCCACGTGATGAACGTCGCGATGACACGGCCAGAACTGGTGCGCAGTTGGGTGTGCGACGTCATCGGCCTCTTCGACCAGGATTTCCGGTGGCCCGATCGGGTGCAGGTGTGGGCGACCCCGGGAGCCGGCGAGGAGGCGGTAGCGGCGATGATCGACCCGCCGGTCACCGAACGTGCTGCGGCACTGGTGCAGAAGGGAATGCACCCAGACGTTGCCTTACCTGTCGCAGAGGGGCAGAACGCCGCCATGGGCGAGTGCATCCTTCGCCTGTACCGCGACGCCACCCAGCCGTCCATGGCCGAGCTAGGCCGCAATCTCGAGCGAGCCGCCGCGCGGCCAGGCCTGTCGGTCATCGCCACCGAGGACTCCTACGCCACCGACGAGCATCGTCGCCGCGCAAGCGCGCGCGCCGGTGCTGAGATCGCAGAGCTCGCCGGACTCGGCCACTGGTGGTTCACGCAAGACCCACAACGGGGCGCCGCGACCATCAATGACTTCTGGGCAGGAGTGGGACGACAGTGATACCCAGGATGACGATCAGCAACAAGCTCTCTGCGCGCTGTCAGCGTCGTCGCCGCGCCGGCGATCGCTGACCCCTCGCCACCCCCAGGCGCCCACTACGACGGAATCGAATATGCGGCTTTACCGGAACCGGGTGGAGTGCTTGCGCACCAGTTCTTTTGGGACAACCCCGCCAGGGCTCCCTGCCCCTATGTCTTTACGAACTCACGCAACGTATCTCCAGGATCGGGTTCAGTGGAACCCGCCGACCCGGTGGTGTGTGTCAAGCCGGCGGGGCGCCCACACCGCACCGTGTGACCCCCGATGATCATCCGGGTCGATGACACAACACCCAACCGGGCTGGCCAGCACATCAACCCGGCCGCCGCTAAGCCATGCCCCAATTGACGCGCGGATCTGGCCTGGGACACCACGGTGTTCACGATGGATCGTCGGGAACCGCCACAGACCCGAGCCGGACCGTCGGTCGGTGTCGGGAATCCAGTGCCCGGAGCCGGGCGGCGTCTTCGCTCAGTGCCTTCTGCAGGTGGGGTCGTACGTTCCAGTGCGAGCCTTGTTGTACGAGGTCGGCGGTGTTCTCGACGAGCCGCACCGCTCGGATGAGTAGTGGCTCCGGCACCCAGACGGTGGGAAGGTCATCGTCGTGACCTCGGGTCAGGACGCCGAGGGTGGAGAGGGGTATGGCGACGGTGCGGGGCAGGGTCAGCAGGTCGGCGACGGGTGCCTCTTCTTTGATGCTAAGGGCCAGTTCACGGGCGAGCGTGCGCAGTGCTTCCTGATCGAAATACTGACGCGCGGTGCGTTCTGTGATGCGCATTCGCTCCGCTACGCCACTCGTTCGGTGAGCAGATCCTCGAGTCGGTCCGCGGGGGACGGTCAGGCCGATTCGTGCCAGCTCACCACCGAGGGCGGACGCCGTCGTACTCACCCACGGGTCAAGTCCCGGGGCGTGGTGTACGAGGTCGCCGCGTGATTGCTCGGTGGGCGGTGGTGCCGGCGCGCATCGAGCCCGAGCTAGCGGCGAGCTTCGCTCCACTCGTCATGCTGCTCGGCGAGAACCGCTCCGACGAACCGGATCAGCGCGGTGCGGTTGGGAAGATCCGCCGTGGTCGGACCTCTGGCGGATCTCCTTCAGCCGCTCCTTAACCGGCCTTCGTGGGCATTGGCCGATTGGTGATATGGAGTCAGCGGTCGAGTCGGTGGAGAAGGCCGCTCGGGGTGCCTGCGACGCGGTGGTGGCATCCGACGTGCGTAGAGGACGCCCTTCCTGTCATTCGTTCAGTCCGGCACATCCAGCAGAATGCGGGTGTGGGTGCCGCGGTCGACGAGGTCGTGGGCGCGCGCGGCCTGATCAAGGGGGACGGGTTCGTCGATGGCGATCGACAGGGCGCCGTCCGCCGCTGCGGCGGTCAGTTCGGTGGCGGCCTGTTGTTTGGCCTCAGCCGAAAAGTCGTCACTGCCCAGCAAGCGAATGGTGATGTTGTCGAACAGCATCGGCCAGAACGGGAAGTTGGGCCGCCCCTCGCCGGTGCCGTAGGCGGCGATCACGGTGTTGTTCTTCGCGACCGCGGCGTCGAGGTCGACGTTGTCGGAGAAGGCGACCTCGACGATGCGATCGACCCCGCCCGGCGCATGATCGCGGATCTCGCCCGCGGGGTCGGGACCACCCAGTGCGACGACCTGCTCGACGCCGCGGCCGTGGGCGTTCTCGAGGTCGACGCGATGACGCACCGTCCCGATGACGGTCGCTCCGCCCCACGTAGCGAGTTGCGCTGCAAGACTTCCGACGCCGCCGAGCACGCCGTGCACCAGGACGGTGCTGCCCCGGACCGAGCCGTCACCGAAGACCGCGCGGTGGGCGGTGATGCCGGGGATACCCAGGCCGGCGCCGACATCGTCCCCGACGGTCTCGGGAAGAGCCACGGCCTGACCGGCAGGGACAACCGTGAACTGGGCTGCGGTGCCGAACGCGCGGTAGGACTGCGCACCGAACACCCAGACCCGTTCGCCGATGCGAGCAGAATCGACACCTGCGCCGACCTTGTCGACCACGCCGGCGCCGTCGCTGTGCGGGATGACCCGGGGGAAGGGCATCGCCGACCCCAGCCAGCCCCGACGCTTCTTGGTGTCGCCGGGATTGATCCCGGAACGGGTCACTCGCACCCGAACCTCACCGGGGCCGGGTTCGGGGGTCGGCAGTTCCCCGAATCGCAGCACCTGCTCGGCCGGGCCCTGCGTGTCGTACCAGACTGCCAGCACGGGGAGTCCTTTCTCTCGCACGCCACAGGAGTGACGCGCACGCGATTATGTTGCGGCGGACGTTCTACTTGGGATCGACTTCCGGTTCGGCAAGGATTTCGTGCAGCCAGGCTCGCTCGGCGGTACTGGTCGCCCGGGCCACTTGGAGCATCCCGCGGCGGTAGGGGTCACCGACCTCCTCGGCGCGCAGCGGTCGGTCGCCCTCGTAGAAGAAGCTGGCCGGTTCCTCGAGGAACGCCAGGCGCCGCCGCAGCACCGCCGCCCGAGCGGCGGGGTCGGGCAACCGGGACAGGAAAGCCAGGATGGTCATGAACTTGGTGTTGTCGGTGATCTCGTGTTCGTCCGGTTCCCGCAGGCGGCGCAGCAGTTCGCTCCGGCCGCCGGCGGTCAGGTGCAGCACCTGCCGTGGGGCCGCCGCGGAGCCGGGTTCGGCCCGCTGTTCCAGAAGCCCTTGCCGCACCAGGCGTTTGATCGCCGGGTACAGGCTGCCGTCACTGACCGGGCGGGTGTAACCGGACAACTGGGTGACGCGGCGGCGCAGCTCGTAACCGTGCAACGGACCGTCGGTGAGGAAACCCAGAATGGTCAACTCCAGCATGCTGCCAGAGTACACCTCGAAACGAGATACCTCGATACGAGGTATCGTTTGCCTGCGCAAACTCGGCGCCTGACTCTTCGACACCCCGGAGTGCACTTCCTCATGACGATCAATTCCGCTGTCCCCGACCCTCAGGGGCCGCCCGCCGCAGGCGACGCGGCCACCGACCACCCACTCCCGCGGGCCTCGATCGTGGTCGCGGCCCTTTCGACCATCGTCGAGTGGTACGACTTCACGCTGTACCTGTTCATGGCCACGGTTCTTTCCCGCGTGTTCTTCGGCGACGGACCGCAATCGATCCTCACCACGCTCGCCGTCTTCGCGATCGCCTACGTAATGCGCCCGATCGGAGCGCTCGTGTTCGGATACTTCGGTGACAGACTCGGCCGGCGCCCTGTCCTGCTCGGGTCGATGACTGTGATGACCATCGCGATGCTCGCGACCGCGCTGTTACCCACCCAGACGCAAGTCGGGTCCACCGCCGGCGTCCTGCTGCTGTTGTTGCGGTGCGTGATGGGGTTCTCTGTGGGCGGGGAGTACACCGGCGTGATGACCTACCTCGTCGAGGGTGCGGCTCCGGGCCGTCGCGGGTTGGTGGCGTCACTGGCTGCCGCGGCGAGTGAGATCGGTGGTCTGCTCGCCGCCGGGGTTTCCGCACTGACCGTGTTCTTCGTCAGTGGTGACGCGCTGGAGGAGTGGGGCTGGCGCATCCCGTTCCTGGTCGGAGCCGTCCTTGCGGCCGGCACCGTGGCCGCTCGGTCGATCATGCAGGAGTCCCCGGCTTTCGAGCGGTTGCGGCAATCCGGGTCGGTACCTTCGCGCCCGCTCGGCTCCATTCTGCGATCTCACCGGCCCGCGCTGTATCGAACGTTCGCGATCTCCGCGTTGGCCTCGGTGACCTACTACGTCGGCATCACCTACGTGCCCGTATATCTGACCACCGTGAGCGGCTATGACGAACGGTGGTCACTCGGGTTGACGACGATCGCGTCGGTGGCCGTCGTCGTGGTCACCCCGATCGCCGGAGCGCTGTCCGACCGCTTCGGGCGGCGACCGACCCTGATCGTCCTCGGCGTCCTTGCGGTTGCGTTGCCCGTGAACATGTTCGGTTTCATGGCCCACGGCCCGCTCGCCCGCGCGCTGACCGGCGCGGTGATCCTGGCCTGCATCGCCGGCGGCCTCGGCGCTGTCGGGGCCGCCGCGACTCCCGAACAACTACCCGTCGCCGGCCGGCTGTCTGGTCTGGCCGTCGGCACCGTCGCAACCACCATCTTCGGTGGCCTCACCCCGTACGGCGCCCAAACCCTGGTCCAGGCCAGCGGTTCGGTGATCGCCCCCGGAGCCATGGTCACCGCTGTCGCCCTGCTGGCTCTCCCCATCCTGTGGCGCATGCCCGAGACCGCACCCGGATTTCTCGCACCCGGCCAGCGGTCGGTTGTCACGATCTGTGAAACAACTCCAACTGGATGTTGTCCGGATCGCGGAAGACGACCACCGAGTAGGGGCGTGCGCTGTCCTTGTCGATGACACCCGAGTGCGGAACACCCAGCTCACTCAGCCATGCTGCCCAGGCGTCGAGGTCGCTCCGCTGGGGCACACCCCACGCGATGTGATCCAGGCCGACACGACGTTCGTCGAATGAGCCCGCGACGACAGCCGTGTGGTGGTGCAACCCGATGAGGAAACCAGTGCGCGGATCGATCAACAACACCGCATATCCGCCCTCCTCGTCGCCATGGTGAGGAGCGACGGTCGGCAATCGCTCGAGTCCGAAGACTCGGCTGTACCAGTCATCCGACGCCTCCACGTCGGAGACCGTCGGGGAGAAGTGGTGAATTCCGGTCGTGGGCGGTGCGTCAGAGTGCGACATTCGCGATCACCCGATTTCTTTGTGGAGCACCGACGACGTGCCGTTCCTGCGGAACATGAGCCGGAACATCACGACTCCTGCCGCCGACTGTCCGTGGACTCGGTGACCGGCGGCCGCCAGCGTCGTAGTTCGGTGCCGGCTTCGTAGGCCTGCGGGGAGGGGTAGGTCACCAGCTCGACCGTGCTTCCCCACGGGGTCCGGGCGTACAGGTACCGGTTTCCGGGTCCGGCGTCGCCGCCGGGCAGGTCGCCCGGGGCGCTGAGCAGCGTCCCGCCTGCCTTCTCCAGTCTGGTAGCAGCGGCGTCGATGTCGTCGACGTAGACGCAGAAGTGTTGGATGCCGAAATCGCTCGGCAGCACGGGCTCTCGCTGTTTCGTCCCGGAGTGGACGAACAACTCGAGGTTCGGGCCGTTGCCCAGCCGCAGCATTCGAATCGACTCGATCGCGGTTCCCGGTGGAACACCGAGGCCGGATTCGATGCCGGGACCGGCCAGCGGGGCATCGATCATGTCGTAGATCATCTCGGCGCCGAACGCTTCGGCGAAGAAGGTGGTGGCTTGTTCGAGGTCCGGCACGGTGATGCCGATGTGCTCGATAGCTCGGACGGTCATGGTGTTCTCCTCAGATTCGTGCGGCTGTCCAGAAACCGGACTGGGTGGCCTCGTACAGGCGGCCGCCGCGGAAGCGGGTGCCGATCGTCTGCACACGGTCGTCGTCGACGGCAGCGGACAACACTGTGGACGGGACCCGCGGCGTGGCCGAGACGACGGTGCCGGTCTCCGGGGCCGTCGCGCCGAGTCCGATGGTGACACCGTGTTCGGTGAGCAGGCCGGTGAGGTGTTCTCGCTCCATGTCGTTGGTGTCGACGCCGACGACGTCGTTCGGGGAGAGCAGGGTCGTGCGCTTGCCCTGCTCGGCGAGCCACAAGGCCGCGAACATGGCGGTTTCGGTCTCGCCGAAGACGGTGACGTCGTCGGCCGCGGGTGCGCGCCGCTCGGTGAGCATGGTGACGGCGTCGAGGCCGTCGTGGGTGGGGATCGTGCCGGTCGCCAGCAGCACCGAGTCCCAGGCATCGACGGCGAGCGTGGTGGCGTCGGTTCCGAGCCGCAGGGTCACCTCCGACCGGTCGAGCTCACCTTCGTAGAAGGCCACAAGGTTCTCGATCTCGGAGCGGAACGCACCTGGGGCGGACCAGGCACGGAGTTGCCCACCGATGTGGTGTGCACGGTCGACCAGCTCGACGTCGTGGCCCCGGGCGGCGGCGAGCAGGGCGGCTTCGCAGCCCGACGGGCCAGCGCCGACGACGAGCACCCGTCGCCGGATCGCGGCGGGACGTCGCGCTTCTGCCGCACGTCGTTCCTGGCCGAGGGCGGGATTGATCACGCACTGGGTGCGCTTGCCGTTGAACATCCACCGCGAGATGCATTCGTTGACCGCCAGACAGCGTCGCACCCGATCGGGCTCGCCCCGACGGGTTTTCGCCACCGTCTCGGGGTCGGCGAGCTGTGCGCGGCCCAGTGCCACGAAATCGAGTTCCCCGTCGCCGACGGCCTTGTGCATGTCGTCGAGCAGCCAGGTCAGGCGACCGACGCCGATCACCGGAACGGACACCCGCCTCTTGACCGCCTTCGCGTACCCGACGAGGGATCCCGGGGCGATCATCGGCAGCAGGGTCGCGGCCGTGTCGTAGTTGCCCGCACTGACGTCGAGTGCGTCGACGAGCGGGTCGAGCATCTCGCAGAACGCGAGCCCGTCGTCGAGGCTGAGGCCACCTTCGTAGGGTTCCTCGGCGCTGAGGCGGTACAGCAACGGGACGTCCGGTCCGATCTCCGCGCGGACGGCCTTGACGACCTCGAGCGCGAACCGGGCGCGGTTCTCGAGTGGGCCGCCCCAGTCGTCGGTGCGGTGGTTGGTGAACGGGGACAAGAACTGTCCCAGCAGGTAACCGTGGGCACCGTGCAATTCGACGGCATCGAAACCCGCGGCGACGGCGCGGCGGGCACCCTGCACGTAACGATCGATGAGTCCGGGAATCTCATGTTCCTCGATGGCCCGCGGCGGCGTGCCGAACGCACTGGTGATTCCCGCGGTCGGAGCGAGGGGTGGTTCGTTGCGCTCGGTGTTGCCCTGCGAGTTCTGGCGGCCGGTGTGATGGAGTTGGACGGCGATCTTGGCGCCCTCGTTGTGGACGGCCTCGACCAGATCCGACAGGCCGGCGCGGAACCGGTCGTGATCGATGCGGATCGGGTGGCCGACGGTGCGGCCGACTTCCCAGTCGATGGACGTGTTCTCGATGATGATCAGTCCGACCCCGCCGTGGGCTCTGGCGCGGTGGTACTCGATCAGTCGTTCGTCGACCTCACCGAAGGTGCTCGCGAACTGGGTGAAGATCGGGGCCTGCACGAACCGGTTGCGCAGGGTCATCTTTCCAATCCGGCCGGGCCGGAAGAGTGGGCCGTCCTGCGGCGCGCGCACGCCGGCGGGATCGGGTGTCGTGATCGTCATGGTGGTGCCTGCCTTTGCGTCGTTGAAATGAGGCGCTGATCACAGGCTGGCACGCATCCAGGGGCCGGTCTTGGCGTGGTGAGCACGAAACTTCACCGGAAGCGCACACCCTTACGCGGCAGTGGACTGCCGCCGTGCCTCGCGTGGTGCCACGCCGAATCGGGTGCGGTACGCGCGGCTGAAGGACGACGGGCTGTCGAAGCCGCTACGGATGGCGACCTCGGCGACCGGTAGCTCCGGTCCGGAACCGAGCAGCAGGCGCTGGGCGCGCTCGAGGCGGCGGCGTCGTAGGAATTCCCGGGCGGTCTCGCCGGTGCCCTGAAAGAGCATGTGCAGATAGCGCACCGATACCGCATTCGCCCGCGCGACCATGTCCAGCGTCAGATCCGGGTCTCCGAGGTTGCGGTCGAGGAAGTCCTTGATCTGCAACAGAAGGACTTCCCTGGAGTCACTCACATCGCCGCGAGTACGCGCGAGGGCGGAATGCAGCAGATCGACCGCCATCCGGCCCGCGGTGTGCGCCGTGTCGCGGTCGAGTATGGTCTGCCGCATCGACACGTCGAGCCACCCGGTCAGCAGTCGCAGGGTCGCCGAATCCTCGATCGTGCGCACGAACACGGACTCGAGGTCGGGGACCGCTCCGGCCAGTAACGCGCGTGGGACGAACATCGTGCTCTTGACGAGCGATGCGGCACTGAAACACTCGACGGGACGCACGCCGTCCCACAGAGCGGCAGTACCCGCGGGAACTTCGGTGCTCCTGCCCTGCTGTGCCAGGATTTCCGTTCCATGATGCACCATCAGGAGCGCAACGTATTCGCCAGGCGTGTCACGTATTTCGGGAGCACGACGACGTCCACTCATGCGCCCGACACGGCAGCCGACCACCCACGGTTCACCGAGATCGACACGGGTGGTGGTGGGCGCCACTGCGGGATCGAACTCCAGGTTCCACGGCAGATGACTCGTCTTGAACGGGTTACCCGGTCCGTCATCGACGAAGGTGCCAGTGGCCGAGGGGTTGTCGTGTGCGGATATGTCGCGCATGTGTTCATCACCGTTCGCCAGAGAGCCTATTGGTGTGAACCACATCATACCGCACGTCAACTATGGCGCCCACCACGGTGACTGGTCCGTGAGCGACCCAACGGAACGGGTTCCGCCCCTCCATCGAAGGACGGAACCCGTTGCAGCCGAAGATCAGAAGCTGGTGCGACCGGCGTCGACGAGTTGTGCGAGTAGTGGTGCCGGCGTCCACGTTCGACCGTGTACGTTCTCGAAGTCGCGGATCTTCTGCAGGGTGACGTCCAGGCCGAGGGCTTCGGCGTAGTACATCGGCCCGCCGCGGAAGGCGGGGAATCCGTAGCCGTCGACGTAGACGACGTCGATGTCGGAGGCGCGTTGGGCGATTCCTTCACCGAGCAGTGTGGCGCCTTCGTTGACGAGGGCCAGTACGCAGCGGTCGATGATTTCCTCGTCGGTGATCGTGCGGCGTTCGATGCCGTCCTCGGCGGCGCAAGTGCGGATGATCTCGTCGACCGCGGGGTCCGGAACCGGTGTGCGGCTGCCCTTCTCATACCGGTAGTAGCCTGCACCGGTCTTCTGCCCGAACCGTCCGTTCTCGCAGAGGGTATCGGCGACCCGCGAATACCGGATGTCTTTCGGCCTGGTCGGGGCCAGTCGCTTGCGCGCCGCCCAGGCGATGTCGAGGCCGGCCAGGTCCGACATCGCGCACGGTCCCATGGCGAACCCGAACTGGTGCAGAGCAGCGTCGATCTGCTGCGGAGTCGCACCCTCTTCGAGGAGGAATTCGGCTTCGCGGCGGTAGGGGGTGAGCATGCGGTTGCCGATGAAGCCCTCGCACACCTTCGACAGCACCGGGGTTTTCCCGATCTGCTGCGCGAGCGTCAGGCCGGTGGCGACGACGTCGTCGGCGGTGGCTTCCCCGCGGACGACCTCGACGAGTTTCATGATGTTGGCGGGGCTGAAGAAGTGCAGACCGATCACATCGGACGGACGGCTGGTGGCACGTGCGATCTCGTCGAGGTCCAGTCGGGACGTGTTCGACGCGAGGATCGCCCCCGGCTTGCAGACGGCGTCGAGTTTGCCGAACACCTCCTTCTTCACGGCCATGTCCTCGAAGACGGCTTCGACGACGAGGTCGGCCTCGGCGGCGGCGTCGAGATCGAGGTTCGGTTCGATCAACGCGATGCGGTCGCGTGCCTGTGTCTCGGTGAGTTTGCCCTTGGTGGTGGATGATTCGTAGGTCTTGCGCACCAGGGCCGTTCCCCGGGTCAGGGCGTCCTGGTTCTGTTCGATCAACGTGACCGGGAGTCCGCCGTTCGCGAACGCCATGGCGATCCCGCTGCCCATGGTGCCGGCGCCGATGACCGCCACCCGGGAGATCGGCCGCGCGGACACGGGGGGAACGCCGGAGAGTTTGGGGGCGGTCTTCTCCGCGAAGAACACGTGCCGCAGGGCCGCGGATTCCGGGCCCGCGAGCAGGCCGAGGAAGGCGGCCCGCTCGAAGGCGAGCCCGGCGGCGGTAGGAAGCCGGGTGGCGGTCTCGACGGCGTCGATGGCGGTGAGCTGGGCCAGACCGTTGCGGGTGCTGGGCCGCACCGTACGGCGGGCGGCGTCGAAGTCGACACCTGCCGTGTCGGCCGGCGGCAGACTGTCGACCACCGGTCCCGAGGTGCTGGTGTCGACCTGGGTGCGGAGGAAGTCGAGGGCGGCGCCGAGCGGGTCGCCGTCGAAGCAGTCGTCGGCTATACCGAGTTCGGTGGCCCGGGCGCCGGACACCGGCGTGCCCTGCCGGATCATCCGCAGCGCGGCCGCGGCGCCGATCAACCGGGGCAGACGTTGGGTGCCGCCGCCGCCGGGAATCAGGCCCACGTTCACCTCGGGCAGGCCGAGTTTCGCGTCCCGGTGGGTGATGCGGTAGTGGCAGGCGAGAGCGAGTTCGAGTCCACCGCCGAGGGCGAAACCGTGGATGGCGGCGATCACCGGTTTCGGTGAACGGGTAATGGTGGTGAGGACGTCCGGCAGGGTGGGGTCAGTGGTCGCGGCGGGGGTGCCGAATTGGCGCAGGTCGGCGCCACCGCAGAATCCCTTGCCCTCGCCGACGATGACGACGGCGCGTACCCGGTCGTCGGCGGCGGCACGGCCGACGGCCACGGCGAGACCGGCGCGGACGGTGTCACCGAGGCCGCTGACGGGCGGGTTGGCGAGGCGGATGACGGCGACGCCGTCGCGTACCTCGTACCGCACTGTCGGCGACGGCTGGTGTTGCTGGGACGTGCTCATGGACCCTTTTCCTCGGATGCTGATTGCGGGCGTCGTGGTCTACTCCGATATCGCCTCTCAATCGTGTCCGATTCCGCGGCGCCGTGGTGTTCCGATTTGGAACAACCGGATGTCCCCGCGCTGACCGATCCTGGAAGCACCCACCACACGCCGCACCCGGCGTACCGAGGCTCGCCGGCCGCGTGAGCTGACGATCAGTTCGATTTTCAGGAGACAACCGTGACCGCCACCGTGACCAGTGATCCGACAGTGCAGTTGGACGACGACGACTTCCGCGACATCCTGGCCCACACCCGGGCGTTCGTCCGGAACGTGGTGGTTCCACGTGAGCAGGAGATCGACGAGACCGACGCGATCCCCGCCGAGATCCGGGCCGCGGCCAAGGACATGGGCCTGTTCGGGTTCGCCATCCCCCAGCAGTGGGGCGGCCTCGGCATGAACCTTGCCCAGGACGTCGAACTCGCAATGGAGCTGGGGTACACCACCCTGGCTCTGCGGTCGATGTTCGGGACGAACAACGGCATCGCCGGGCAGGTGCTGGTCAATTACGGCACCGAGGAGCAGCAGACGACCTGGCTCGAGGACATCGCATCCGGCGACGTCGTCGCCTCGTTCGCCCTCACCGAGGCCGGCGCCGGATCCAACCCGGCCGGGCTGCGCACCAAGGCGGTACACGACGGCGACGACTGGCTGATCACCGGAGAGAAACGCTTCATCACCAACGCCCTGATCGCGAACCTGTTCGTGGTGTTCGCCCGCACCCGGCCCGCCGACGGTGACGGCCCCGGCATCGCCGTGTTCCTGGTCCCGGCCGACACCCCCGGCGTGCAGGTCGGAGGCAAGGACCGCAAGATGGGGCACGCCGGGTCCACCACGGCGACCGTGCACTTCGACGACGTGCGGGTGCGGTCCTCGGCTCTCGTGGGTGGCAGTGAGGATGTCGGCTATCGTGCGGCGATGACGTCGCTGGCCCGCGGCCGGGTGCACGTCGCGGCGCTGGCGGTCGGGCAGGCGCAGCGTGCGCTCGACGAGTCCGTCGCCTACGCGGCGACCGCCACCCAGGGCGGCACCGCGATCGGGGACTTCCAGCTGGTGCAGGCGATGCTCGCCGACCAGCAGACCGGCGTCATGGCCGGGCGGGCGCTGGTGCGTGACGCCGCCCGGGCATGGGTCGAGGGCACCGACCGGCGGATCGCCCCGTCGGTCGCGAAGCTGTACTGCACCGAGATGGTCGGCAAGGTCGCCGACCTGGCGGTGCAGATTCACGGCGGCAGCGGGTACATGCGCGAGGTCGCCGTGGAGCGGATCTACCGCGACGTCCGGCTGCTGCGCCTCTACGAGGGCACCAGCGAGATCCAGCGCCTGATCATCGGCGGCGGCCTGGTCAAGCAGGCCCGCAACACCACAGGCGCGCAACGATGAGCAACCAGCTACCCGGTCTACTGCCCCTCGACGGAATCACCGTCGTCAGCTTCGAGCAGGCCGTCGCCGCCCCGATCGCCACCCGGCACCTGGCCGATCTGGGTGCCCGCGTCATCAAGGTCGAACGCATCGGTGAGGGCGATTTCGCCCGCAACTACGACAGCGCCGTGCACGGAATCGCGTCGCATTTCGTCTGGCTCAACCGCGGCAAGGAATCGGTGACCGTCGACCTGAAAACGGCCGAGGGTGTTTCGATCGTCCGCACACTCGTCGGCCGGGCAGACGTCGTCGTCCAGAACCTCGCACCCGGCGCCATGGACCGGCTCGGTCTGGGCGCGGAGGAACTCCGCCGGGATCGTCCCGAGCTGATCGTGGTCAACATGACCGGCTACGGCACCGACGGGCCACTGAAGGACCGCAAGGCCTACGACATGCTCGTCCAAGCCGAGACCGGGCTGTGCTCGATCACCGGCACCCCCGAGACCGCCACGAAGACCGGTGTCCCCGCCTCGGATATCGCCGCCGGCATGTATGCCCTGACCGCCGTGCAGGCGGCGCTGTTCCGGCGGGAACGGACCGGCGTCGGCGCTGTTGTGGATGTGTCGATGTTCGATGCCACCGTCGAATGGCTCGGCCACCCGATGTACCTGCAGATGTACCAGGACACGCAGGTGCAACGGATGGGACTGAGCCACGCCTCGATCTCGCCCTACGACGCCTATCCGACCATCGATGGCCGGATCCTCATCGGCGTGCAGAACGACCGCGGCTGGCGGGCCCTGGTCACCGAGGTGTTCGACCGCCCCGACCTCGTCGAGCACCCGAAGTTCGCGACCAACATCCTCCGGGTCCGGCACCGAGCCGAGACCGACGCGGTCGTCGCCGAACACACCCGTCGGTTCGACACCGACGAACTCGACAAAAGGCTCGCCGCAGCAGGGGTGCCCGCTGCACGGCTGAACGACATGCGCGATCTCATCGACCACCCGCAGCTGTCCGAGCGCGACCGGTGGAGGCAGATCGACACCGAAGCAGGCCAGGTCCGGGCCGTATTGCCACCGATGACGTTCACCGACGTCGAACTGCCCATGGGACCGGTCCCCGCCCTGGGGCAGCACACCGACACCGTGCTCACCGAACTCGGCCTCACCGACGCCACGATCGCCGGACTGCGTACCGGAGGAACCGTCGGGTAGGCACCTCACTTCTCCGATACATCGTCGGTGTTTCATATTGGAACACCAGCGCATACTTGAACTGACCGAGAATGTGATGCGGAACACTGTTGTATCGGGTAAAGGGGAGCACATGGCTCAGCGCGCCGGCGGAGGCAAATCCGGTCGCGACGCCGGTCCACTCGATCAGGAGCGGATCCGACGAGCGAAAGAGGAACTCCTCACCAAGGGATTGCTGGACTCGGATACGTTGCACTCCGGTGTCCGAGAGGTCATCGACCGTAGCTGGCGACGGTGCATCGGCGAGGAAGTGCAGTCCGTTCAGCCGCCGCACCGGGGCAGCCTGGTCACCAATTCCGCTCTCGAGGAGGCTGCGGAGCCGGTGCTGGCGCGCTTGGCGGATCATTTGGCCGACGTGCGTGTGGCGATGTTTCTCAGTGACAGCAGTGGCAACATCCTCAGCCGCAAGGCCAGCGAACCGCGCCAGCGCTCTCGACTCGACAGCGCCTACGCTGCAGAAGGATTCGACTTCTCGGAGCGCACTATCGGCACCAACGGGATGGGGACCTCCCTCGCCGAGAGGCGTCCGCTGGTGATCCAGGGCAACGAGCACTTCAGCGAGCGATTGGCCGCGTTCTCCTGTGCCGGGGCCCCGGTCTTCGAGCCCTTCACCGGTCGCCTGCTGGGGACGTTCTCACTCGCCGCCAACACCGAGGACGCGTCCCCGCTGATGGGGGCGATCACTGTCGACGTCGGACGGCAGATCGAGAGCAACCTCGCCGCGACACTCGAAATGCACGATCATGCCCTGGTCCGGTCCTACCTCTATGCGAACCGGAACAAGCGCGATCAGGTCATCGTGATCAACGAGCAGACCATGTTCGCCAACACTGCCGGCCTGTCCCATCTGGGTCCGGGCACGCACGCCATGCTGTGGCATTACCTCAACGACAACGCTCCCACCCGGGACAAGTGCCGGATGCCGATACCGCTGCAGTCCGAGTGGCACGAGGCCGAGGTGGAGATGATCGACCGTGGGTCGGGATCGAGCCCCACCTACATGATTCGAGTGCTGCCGGAACAGGACAGCGGCCTGCGACTGGACCGGGGGGAGGCCGCGACCGCGCGTCGTCGATCGCCCACGGCGACGAGATCACCCCGACCGCCGGTGCATCCGGTGCCCGCGGTCGACGAGCAGCTGTCCCTGGTGGCTCGGCACCGCGAATGTCTTGCACTCGCCGGGGGTCCGGGCACCGGGAAGCTTCACACGGCCGCTGCGTTCCTGCGCACGCACTTCGCGCAGCAGGATCCCCACGTGGTCGATGTCGCAACGCTTCTGCCGGACGAGGGACCGCAATGGTTCGTCGCGGCGACCGCTGCCCTCGAGTCGGGACGGGCGGTGATCGTGCAGCACCTGCAAGACCTCGCCCCGCTGCAGGTGAATCGGGTCAAGGCGCTCATGCGTCCCGCGGAATCGCACGTTCCGGTGGTCGTCACCGTCGATGGGGACAGCGCCCCCGCGCACGTCAGTTCCCTGATCAGTCAGATGGCCACCACGGTGGCGTTGCCCGACCTCCGAGACATGAGCGAACACATCCCCGGCCTGATCGATGCGGTCTTGTCGGAACTGGAGGGTTCTGAGCACTCGACGAAATTCTCCTCCGAGGCGCAGCAATTGCTGATTCGCTGGAGTTGGCCCGGAAATCTCGCCGAATTGCGCCGGACCGTAGAGCAACTCGTCCGCCGTGTGCCCGGCCGGGTGATCCAGATTGCCGACCTGCCGGCTCAGATTCAGGGGGCGCGGTCCGGGCGTCGGCTGTCCATGATCGAAACCTCCGAACGCGAGACGATTCTGCGGGCTCTCCAACAGTTCGCGGGCAATCGCAGCAAGGCCGCGGAGGCATTGGGAATCGGCCGGACCACGCTGTATCGAAAGATGCAGGCTCACAACATCGAGGTGTGAGCCTGCATCCTCCGGGTCATCTCAGGTTCGGGCGCTGAGTTTCTCGGTCACCACGGGGATGACCTTGTCGGCCAGGTACTGGATGCGCGCCGATCCGGATTCGACGGACTCGCCGGGCAGTTGCGCCCAGTAGTGGAAGTCGCGGATCTGGGGATAGGTGGTCGCCAGTGACACCAGTTCGTCGACCGCCATCGAGGCGTCCATCAACCGGTAGGCGCCGGCGTCGAGGATGGACTGGGTGTCGGGGAATTGTGATGGCTGATTCGGGCCCTCGAACGATCCCCACTCGATGTATTTGTTGAGTTGGTATCGGGCGTGCTCGCCCACCTGCGACCAGACCCGCTCGGGATCGTCGGCGACGATCGCCCATTGACTCGCGTAGATCCGCGCGTCGGCAGTGTTTCCGCCATGGCGTTCGACGGCGTCCAGGTAGACCTGGCAGTGGTCGTTCGACAGGGTGATCAGGCCGTCGCCGAGTCGGGCGGCCCGATCGATGCCCGGCTCGGACTGGCCTCCGATCAGCAGCCGCGGCGACACTTCCGGGAGGGGTGTCACCGGAACTCCGGGCAGCGAGAAGCGCTTGCCGTCGAAGGGTTCTCCGCTGCCGCTCCAGGCGCGTCGGATCACGGCGATGGCATCTTCGAGTAGGCTCGGGCGTTGCTTGACCGTGCGCCCGAAGGCGGCGAATTCCATTGCGCGGTAGCCCAGTCCGACGCCGAGCTCGAACCGATTGCCGGTCAGCAGCGACAGCGCCGCGGCGTCCTCGGCGAGGCGCACCGGCTCGTGCAGGCCCGCGACGATGATGTTGGTGCCGATCCGTATCTTCGACGTCCGTGCGCCGATCGTCGCGGCGACCGTCAGAGGGGAGGACGCGTAGTCGTCGTCGGCGAAGTGATGTTCGCTCAGCCACGCGGAGGTGAATCCGAGTTGCTCCGCCCAGACCACCTGGTCGATGGAATCCCGGTAGAGACTGCCGAGCGGCTGCCGCCACTGGGCCGGGTTTCGGAAGTCGTACCAGAGGCCGAACGTCGGGACGTGAGATGAGGTCATGAGGGGCTCCACAACTGTGGGGAGGGATGACGAAGTGAGGGGTGGGCGAGCGAATCAGACGAAGAGCATGCCGCCGTCGATGAGGGCGGACTGGCCGGTCATGTAGTTCGAGTCCGGTCCGGCAAGGTAGGAAACGAACCCTGCGACGTCCTCGCCCCGGGACACGCGTCCGAGCGTGATGCCAGCGGCCATGGCCTTCATGGACTCACCCTCGCCGACATTGTTGATGGCGCCGAGGTCGCGGTCGACCTCCACCCACATGTTGGTGTCGACGATGCCGGGGCAGTAGGCGTTCACGGTGATGCCGTGCTCGGCCCATTCCTGCGCGGCCGCCTGGGTGAGGGCGCGTACACCGAACTTGGACGAGCTGTAGACGCCCAGCAGGGGGAAGCCCTTGTGGCCGGCGATCGAGGACGCGCCGATGATCTTGCCGCCGGTGCCCTGCTTGATCATCTGCCGTGCCGCCTCGGTGTAGCAGAGGAAGACGCCGCGGCCGTTGACGGCGTGAACCCGGTCGTACTCCTCCGGGGTGACGTCCAGCAGCGCTTTGGTCTGCGCGATGCCCGCGTTGGCGACGAAGACGTCGAGGGAACCGAGCTGATCGGCCGTGTCCACGACCAACTGCCGGACCGAATCATGATCCGACACATCGCCGGTCAGGGCAACCGATCGTCTACCGAGCGCTTCGATGCCCTTGCGGGTGACGTCGAGCTCGTCTTTCATCGAGGGCAGGTCCGAAACGGCGACGTCGTGGCCGTCCTGGGCGAGGCGCAGGGCGATGGCCTTCCCGATGCCGCGTGCGGCACCGGTTACATGTGCAACGGTCATTGTCATTCTCCTGTAGTGAAAGTGGGTGGGATCAGAGTGTGGGATCGACGAGCAACTTCATCTTCTGGCCGGCGCGCAGCGCCTCGAACCCCTGCTCGATGACACCGCTGAGGGGCACGGTGTCGACCCATCCGGTGGTGTCGTAGTGGCCCCGGGCCATGAGCTCTATGACGGCCCGGTAGTCGTCGCCGGTGTAGCAGATCGTTCCCTGGATGCGACGCTCGCGCAGAACAAGGTTGATCAGCGGAGTGGGCAGTGGCTTGTCGTAGATCGCCACGCTGATCAGTGGTCGGCGTTCGCCGACGCACTCGAGCGCCGAGGTGACCGCCGCGGCGACCCCTGCGGCGTCGAATGCGGCGTCGACACCGTCACCGTTGGTGCGGTCGGCGATGAGTGCGGACACGTCCTGGCTCGTCGGGTCGAGTGTCCGCGCGCCGAGCGCCTCGATCGACGCGCGACGGGTCGGTGAGGGCTCGACCACGTCGATCTCCGTCAAACCCATCCCCCGCAGCGCGAACCAGAGACCGATGCCGATGGGGCCGGCGCCGTAGATCAGCGCACTACTCTGGTCGCCCACCTCACCGAGAACGGCGGCGTGGTACGCGACGGCCATGGGTTCGACGAGGGCGCCCATCACCAACGGGATGCTCTCGGGAAGGGCGTGCACCTGGTTGCGGGGGACAACGGTGTACTCGGCCATGCCGCCGTCCGCCATGAGGCCGTGGAAACCCACCGACGTGCACAGGTTGTAGCGACCGGACTTGCACGGGCGGCACTCACCGCAGCGATAGACCGGCTCGATGGCGACGTGGTCGCCCTCGTGCACATCCGTCACACCTCTGCCGACGTCGGTGACGACACCGGAGAACTCGTGCCCGATGACGAGGGGCATGGCCTTGCCGGTGAGCGGGTGCGGGTCGGATGGCGGGATGAAGATCGGCCCGTCGTAGTACTCGTGGAGGTCGGTTCCGCAGATTCCGTTGCGGCTGACCCGCACCTTGACCTGCCCGTCTCCGGGTGTCGGCTCGGGAACGTCTTCGATCTCGAGCTTCTTGTTGCCGTAGTAGACGGCAGCGCGCATGACTACTCCTGGTGTCGCAGTGGTGGGGTCGGCCGCTCAGACGATGCGGACGAGTTTCTTGTTCGCGAACTCGTCGAGGCCGAAGCGGCCGAGTTCCCGTCCGATTCCGGAGTTCTTCACGCCACCGAACGGCAGATCCGGGGCGCTTCGGATGGTGGTGTTGACCCCGACCATGCCGACGTCGAGCCGGTTGGCGACGTAGTCGGCTTCGTTCTCGTCGCGGGTGAACACCGCGCTGCCGAGACCGTACGGTGAGTCGTTGGCCAACTCGATGGCCGCGTCCACCGACTCGACTTTGTGCAGCACGGCGACCGGGCCGAACAACTCCTCGTGGAAGGCGCGCATCGCCGGGGTGACACCGGAGAGGACCGTGGCCGGGTAGTACGCGCCGGGGCCGTCCGGGACCTCACCGCCGAGGTGAACGACGGCGCCCTTGGCGATCGCGTCGTCGACCAGGGCGGTCAGATCGGCACGGGCGGCGACGGACGCCATCGGGCCGAGACGGGTGTCCTCGCTCATCGGGTCTCCGGCCCGCCATTGCGCGGCCTGTTCGACGAACGCCGGGACGAACTCTTCCCACACCGAGGCCTCGATGATCATCCGCTTCGACGACGTGCATGCCTGGCCCGCGTTCCAGAACCGGCCGGCGACCGCGGCGGTGACAGCCTTGTCCACGTCAGCGCCGGGCAGGACGATCAACGGGTCGGAGCCGCCCAGCTCGAGCACACACTTCTTCAGGTGGCGTCCGGCATGCGCGCCTACTGCGCTGCCGGCTCGTTCGGATCCGGTCAGCGACACACCCTGCAGGTGAGGGTCGGCGATCATCGTCGCGACCTGATCGGTGGTGGCGAACACGTTCTGGTAGATCGGGGCCGGCGCTCCGGCCGCGTCGATGATCTCGGCGATCCGCAGCGCCTGCTGGGGGCAGGATCCGGCATGCTTGATCAGAATCGTGTTGCCCAGCAGCAGGTTCGGCGCGACGAATCGGGCGACCTGATAGTAGGGGAAGTTCCACGGCATGACGCCCAGCAGGGGCCCGATCGGCGCGGTACGCACCATCGCCCGCCCGGTGCCGGCGATGTCGAGCTCCTCGTCGGCGAGCAGTGCCGGCCCGGCGGTGGCGTAGTAGTCGTAGATCGAGGCCGACAGCTCCACCTCCGCCTCCGCCTGTGCGATCGGCTTGCCCATCTCGAGGGTCATCAACTTGGCCAGCTCGGTGGCGTGCTGTCGGTGTAGCTCGGCCACCTTCGCGAGCACCGCCGCCCGGTCGGCCAGATCGACCTCACGCCACACCCGGTAGGCGTCGGCGGCTCGTACGAGCGCCTGATCGGCGTCGGCGTCCGACATCGTGGCGAACTCACGCACCACGGTGCCGGTGGTGGGGTCGACTGTTGCGTACTTCGTCATTCCTCGTCCTTCGTTGCAGATCGAATCCGGCCTCGCAGGGTGTGTCAGATCGCCGGCTCGAGGACGTCGTCATTGGTGGTGTAACTCGGGTATCCGGCCGACGATTCGGACGCGAGGGTCGAGCGGTATTCCTTGAGTCCGCCCAGGTAGAACAGGACCGTGCGCTTCTTGCCCGGGATGTTGGCGCCGAAGATCCAACCGGCAGCCTTCGAGAACAGGGTCTGATTGGCGATGTCCGTGCAGGTCTGCGTCCATTCGGCTTCCGTGTCGGGCTTGACGTCGATCCAGCCCGCGTCGGTCGCCGAAACGTGACGGACGGCGTCGCCGATCCATTCGACCTGAGTCTCGATCGACGGGGGAAGGTTCGTGAACGGACCGTTGGGGCCGAGGATCATGAACATGTTGGGGAACCCTGCGGTGGTCATGCCGAGGTAGCTCGTCGGCCCCTCGCTCCAATGTTCCTTCAGGGTTTCACCCCCGCGGCCACGGATGTCGACGCGCACGTAGTTTCCGTCGACGGCGTCGAACCCCGTGGCGCACACGAGGACATCGAGTTCGTGGAGGGTGCCGTCCTCGGTGACGATGCCCTTCTCCGTCACCTTCGCAATCGGGTTCTCCTTGACGTTCACCAATGTGACGTTGGGGCGGTTGAAGGTTTCGTAGTATCCCGAATCGCACAGCGGACGCCGCGCGTACAGGTCGGTGGGCGTGAGCTTGCGGGCGGTCTCCGGGTCCTTGACGACCTCGGCGATCTTGCGGCGGATGAACTTTGCCGCCTCTTCGTTCGCGTCCTCGTCGGTGGCGATGTCACCGAACGTCTCGAACATGAACCGGAACCCGCCGCCCTCGTTCCACGCCTTCTCGTAGACGGCTTCGCGCTCCGCTTCATCGATGCTGAAGGTCTCCACGGTGCTCTCCACGAAACCCATGGCGGTGCTCGAGTTGTGGACCTGGTCCCAGATGGCGTCGAAGTTGTCGCGGTGATGCTGAATCTGCTCCGGGGTGAGCTCACGGTTACCGGCGGGCACGCTGTACTGCGGGGTGCGCTGGAACGACGTCAGATGCGCAACAATCGGGGCGCTGGCGGTAATCACCTGGTTGCCGGTCGATCCGTTACCGATGACACCGACCCGCTTGCCGGTCAGGTCCAGGTCCTCGGGCCACGCGCCGGTGTGCACCAGGCGGCCCTCGAACGTCTCGATGCCCGGGAAGCTGGGCATGTTCGTCGCGGACAGCAGGCCGAGGCCGGTGACCAGGAACCGGCACCGGTACGTGACGCCGCGGTCGGTCCGCACGGTCCAGGTGCCCGAGGTCTCGTCGAATTCGGCGTCGGTCATGCCGGTCTCGAGCTGGATGCACTCACGCAGGCTGTAGCGATCGACGACGCCGTTGAGGTACTCGAGGATTTCGGGCTGGGTCACGAACTTGGTCTTCCACGGGGTCTGCTCGTAGAGGTCGCGGTCGAACGAGTACTGGTAGACGAAGCCCTCGGAGTCCGAGAGCGCTCCGGGATACTTGTTCCAGTACCAGGTTCCACCGACTCCGCCGGCCTTGTCGATGGCGACGGCGTCGAGGCCCAACTCGTTGCGCAGCTTGTACAGCATGTAGATCCCGCCGAATCCGGCTCCGACGACGAGGGCGTCGAGCTCGTGGATCTGATCGTGGGCGGCTGCATCCATGGCACATGTTCCTTCGGTCTCGCGTGGTGTGGCGTGCGCCACTTGCTTGGGACCATCATGGAAGGGGACACAGGTGCCGCAGTTGTTCCAATTTGAAACAACGGCCGAACATATGCCGTGACCTGCGCCGATGCTTGAGTTGTGCGCTCGAATTCCTCGAAACGCCGATGGCCCGGGACGTTATTACGTCCCAGGCCACCGAAGTTGACAAAGTTGTCGAGCAGGGTGAATGGGCGCGCTCTCCGGTGCTGTGGCTAGTCGATGCCCGGTATGAGCAGGACCTTGCCGGCGTTGCTCCCTTGTAGGTCCAGGGCTTCCTGGAATTTGGACAGTCCCATCCGGTGAGTGACGAGCGAGTTCAGATCGAGGCGTCCCTGTGACACCAGGGAGCCGAGGACATCCCAGGTCTCCCAGAGGGATCGGCCAAAGCTGCCTTTCAGGGTGATGCCGTGTTTGATGACATACCGGGTGATGTCGAGGGCGAAAGGTTGTCTGGGCACTCCGATACACACGGCGGTGGCCTCGCGGCGCAACGACTGCAGAATGATGTCGAGGGCGCCGGGGGCGCCGGTGCAGTCGAAACCCACATCGAACCCGTGCCGGTCGGCAGCGTCGTTCAGGCACCATTCGACCGCCGCCGCATCGGATTCGAGGGCGACGGCGCCGAGGGATTCGGCGATGCCGCGACGGAAGTCGTTCGGCTCGATCACGACGACCCGCCTCGCCCCCGACAGGTGGGCGAGCTGAACAAGTGCCAACCCGATCGGTCCGGCGCCGGCGATGATCACCGAGCGCCCGGCGAGGGTGACCTGGCTGCGCAGCATCGCATGCACCGCAACCCCGGCTGACTCGAACAGGGCACCGGTCTCGGTGGGGACGTCGTCGGGCAGTACGTAGCAGGCGTGTTCGGACACGACGGCGCGTTCGGCGAACCCACCGTCGACGTGCAGGCCGAGGAGCGCCATGTTCAGGCAGTTGTGTCCTTGGCCGATGCGGCAGTGGTAGCAGTTCCGGCAGGAGATGTGGGATTCGAGGGCGACGCGGTCGTCGAGCCGGAGGGTCTCGACGCCCGGTCCGACCTCGATGACGGTTCCGGCGACTTCGTGGCCGAGGACCACTGGCGGCTCGAGGCCGAAGGCTTTCGCGGTGGCGCTGTAGCGGACGAGTTCGCGGTCGGTGCCGCACGGTGACGCGGCGGCGACCGCGATGCGGACCTCATTGTGCGCGACGGGGCGTTCCGAGTAGTCGGTGATGTAGTCGAAGCCTTCTGCGGGGGTGGTTTTGACGATGGCTTTCACAGCGTTCTCCCTGCGGATTGGCCACCAACGAGGAGCTCGCTCAGGCGGCGGCGATGCCTGCGGTCAGACCACCGCACACGTAGAGGATCTGTCCGTTGACGAATCCGGCCCGGGCGTCGAGGAAGAACCCCGCGGTGTGAGCGATGTCGTCCGGTTGTCCGATGCGCCGAACGGGAACGGAATCGACGATTTGCTTGGTGGTTTCGGGATCGTTCGCCTTCGTGAACAACTCCGTCGCGATCGGCCCGGGGCCGATGGCGTTCGCGGTGATACCGAGCGGCCCGAGTTCGAGCGCCCACACCCCGGTCAGGCCAATGAGTCCGGCCTTCGACGCGGCGTAGGCCGTGCGCAGTTCCTTGCCCAGTGCCGCCCGGGACGTCATGTTCACGATTCGCCCGAAGCCGGCGTCGGTCATCCCGGGCAGCAGGGCCTGGGTGCACTGGACGGCGCAGCGCAGATTGAGCGCGAATGCCGCGTCCATTTCCGCGAGAGTCTGCTCGCGCAGCGGTCCGGGGAAGACGGCGCCGACGTTGTTGACGAGCCGCGTGACGGGACCGTTGGCCAGTACCTCCTCGAGTGCTGTGGCGGTGGACGCGGTATCGGCGAGGTCGGCGAGCACACTCTTGCCGATCGGGGAGGGGTCGCGGTCGATGACGACGACGTCCCATCCGCGAGCCAGACCTTCCTCGGCGATGGCACGCCCGATGCCAGAGGCACCGCCGGTCACGAGTAGACGTTCGGGAGAGGAAGACACGTTCATACCGTCGCAATCGGGGTCAGAGGCGACCCGGTTGCGCCGGGTAGCCGAAGTGGGGGAGCGGTGAGCAAGAATCGGGAGCGGTGTTGCGCCCGGAGATGGTTCGCGAGGTCGGAGAGCCACCAGAGTTCACCGAGGTGCACGCCGAGCCGGAACAGGCATAGCTCGTGCAGCGGGAGAGCGGGGGCGTCGCGGAGTTCGGTGGTCGGGGGAAACGCCTCGACCGCGTAGTTGTCGGCGGCGATCGCGGCGACTCCGCTGTCGCGGATCCAGTCGTGTAGAGCAGGGTCGGAGCCGTCGAGGACCGCGCACACTCGGAGCGCCTCCGGAGTGGGGGTCCCCTGCTGCGCGAGCACGTGCCGAGCGAAGCCGGTGTGCAACACCAGCAGGTCGCCGGGTTCGACGACGACATCGTCGGCAGCGAGGACGCGTGCGAGGTCCTCGTATCCGACGGCGATCCGTTCCGCACCGAAGTGGGCCTCGAGGTCGACCAGGACGGCGCGGCCCTGCACGCCGTGCCGCGCCATGTGGCTGATGTCGACCGGACCCGCGTGCGAGGTGGACGCACGGCCGTCCTCGGCGCCGTCGAGGCTGCCGAGGCTGCCGATTCCGGCCCCGTGGGCTCCGTCCGGTCCCACGACGTCGACACCGGCGCGCCAGCCGTTGTAATAGACCCGCTCGGGCGCACCGTCTCCGTTCGCGTCGAACAACGCACCCGCGTGACCGAAGGCATCCCATTGCGTTGAGTACTGGGTGTGCAGGACCACGAGATCGTCACTCATCACGTCGGTCGCGCCGGAATGGGCAACGGCCATGTCGCAGTTGAAATTGACCGCCCCGGCCCGCAGTGTGGGTCGCACGACGGGCGGGAACCGGTTGGCGTTGAGTGCGGTGCCGCCGGGTAGGTCGAGTGGCAAGGACAGGCTGAACACGAGGCCGTCACGGACCTCGGCGATGCCCTTGCGGACCTGGGAGGGGCCGAGCAAGTTCAGCCGTCCGAGCACATCCTCCGGGCCGAAGTCCCCCCAGTTCGAACCTTCGGGTCGGTTCCGCCAGCGGGTCATCCTCTACCTCTCCTGCTGCAGTCCAGATCCTGCGGTGTCCTAGTCCGGAAGCGAGCACGTGCCGGTCGGACGGTGGCTCATGACTCGTCGTCGGGCTCCATGACCTGATGGATCTCGATCATGTTTCCCGCCGGGTCGGTCAGGAAGATCTGGTACCAGCCCTCGACTGACCAGATGCCCCAATCGTCGAACGGAATGTTGTTGTTGCGCAGGCGCTCCATCACGGCTTGGATATCGTCGGTGCGGAAGGCGACATGTCCGCCGATGAGGGGATTCACCGTATGACCCTCTGTCAGAGCGAGATACGGCTGGCGGCGTGTGGCATGCAGCTGAAGCTCGTCCTTGTCGCCGGCATCGTAGAAGCGCGCGCGCGTCGCCCACTCCTCGTCCCCCGAATCGCCGCTGTCCGCCGACCGAGACGTCGCAATCATCGGGGGGCTGGCGATCTCGCTGAGTCCGAGGGCGTCGGAGTAAAACTTGCCCAACTCCCCCATATCGTCCGAGGTCACGTTCACGTGGTGCAGGCGCAGATACATCGTGTTTCCTTCCTTCGTGCACGGTGCGCGACGGCTCCGTGAGTATTGGCCCCTGTGCTGGGTGTGCCTCGCCGGAACGCTCGGATGTGCTCTCACGGGAGTGACCGGTGGTGGCGAGTACCGCGCCAGGTGGCGCTACTCACATGATTACCCACCTGAACCGGCAAATCCAATACGAATCCTGTGGCAACTAATATCGTCAGAGTATTAGTGTGGCATTTCATGGACCTGCGTGACCTCGAAGCATTCATCGCGGTGGCCGAAGAGCTGCATTTTGGTCGGGCCGCGGCCCGTCTGCACATGGCGCAGCCGCCGCTGAGCAATCGCATCACCCAGCTCGAAAACGAGTTCCGGCTCAAGTTGTTCCAGCGGACGACGCGCAACGTGCGGTTGACCGACGCGGGGGAGCGGCTGCTCGGACCCGCACGGCGGGCGGTGAACCAGGCGGCGTCGGTGCGGGAGCTGGCGACCGCGATCGCGTCAGGCGAGGAAGGTCGGGTCCGGATCGGCTTCGCCGGTGCGTCGAGTCAGCGAGTGCTGCCCCTGCTCACCCGTGCGGTCCGGGCAGAGCATCCCGGGATCGATCTGGTCCTGCAGTCCCAGACGTACGTCTACCGGGCGTTCGACCTGCTCGTCGCGGGCGATCTGGATCTCGCGTTCGTCCGGATACCGGTGGCGCGTCCCGAACTCAGCTATCGGGTCGTCGAGGTGGAGGAGGTGCTCTGCGCGTTGCCGGCTGGGCACCGGCTCGCCGATCGCGACAGCGTGCGCCTCGAGGACCTGATCGACGAGGACTTCGTCAGCCTCCCCGAGGACAGCGGATCGATGCTCCGGTTGACCATGTACTCGATGTGCATGTCGTCGGGGTTCCGGCCGAAGATCACCCAGGTGGCGCCGGATTCGAGCACGGTGCTCGCCTTGGTTGCGGCGGGCGCCGGGGTGACCATCACGCTGAGCTCGGTCTGTCAGGCGCAGAGCGTCGGGATCATCTACAAGCCGATCGAGGGCACCGAGCCGACTCACCTCTTCCCGGCTCTCGCCTGGCGAACCGACAACACCTCGCCCGCCTTGCAGCGCGTGCTCGCGGTCGGGGAAGCCGCCCTGCCGACACCTGATCTCGATTCATACGGTTTGGATATGAACAATTGAGAAATGAGTCTTGGACAAGATAGATCGTGAGCCGATAACTTTCTTGCGTGTGGCGGGCATCACGCTTCGCCGTTCGAGGGAGTTGGATCATGGTGAAAGCAATGGCGGACAGGGCAACGACGTACCCGGGGTCGGCAGGCGCGATGGACGGCGGCACCCTGCCGGCCATGCCGACGCGGGAGCTGCCCGCGGCGCCGCGATTGCGGAAGATCATCGGCCCGGGCGTCGTCATCGCGGCCGTCGGGATCGGCACCGGCGAGTACCTGCTGCATCCGTTCATCACGAGCCGGGTCGGTCTGACCTTCCTGTGGGCTGCCGCGATCGGACTGGGCCTGCAGTACTTCATCAACACCGAGGTCGCGCGCTACACCCTCGCGACCGGTGAAACGATCCTGACCGGATTCCTGCGGCTGTGGCGGGGCTGGGCCCCGCTGTTCATCGCGATGACGGTCATCCCGTTCGCCTGGCCGGCATGGATGACCAGTTCCGCGCAAATGCTCACCTTTCCCCTGGGCGGCGGCAACGTTCAATGGATCGCGATCGGCGGTCTCGTCCTGATCGGCGCTGTCCTGACCTTCTCACCGGTGGTGTACAAAACGGTCGAGAAGCTCGAGATGTTCAAGATCATCATGGTGCTGCTGTTCGTAGCATTCGCCGTCGTCCTGATCGGATGGCAGCCGTGGACCGACCTCCCCCACGCCACCGTCCAGGGCATCGGCCGACTGCCCCAAGAGGTACCCGTCGGGGTGCTCATGTCGGCACTGGTTTTCGCCGGCGGCGGCGGCGCCGTGAACCTCGCGGTCAGCAATTGGGCACGGGACAAGGGCTGGGGCATGGGAATACACGCCCCGCGCGTCGTCTCCCCGGTGACCGGCGAGGAAGAGGCCGGCACCGCAACCGGCTACCAGTTCGAGATCACCGACACCAGCATGTCCCGGTGGCAGCAGTGGTGGAAGTCCGTCCGCATCGAGCAGTTCGTGACGTTCTACCTCGTCACACTGGTTTCCATCGTCGTGTTCGCGCTGTTGGCATACAAGATCATCGGCGTGGGCGGCTACACCGGTCCCGCCGACCTCGGATTCATCAAGTTCGAGGGCACCGTACTCGGCGAGCAATACGGCGAATGGCTGAAGGTCCTGTTCTGGACCATCGGCGCCGTCTCGCTCGTGTTCGCCAACCTGGTGGTGGTCGACCTCGTCGCCCGCATCACCTCGAACATCCTCGCCACCACCTATCTGCGCGACCACACCACCTGGACCGAGGCCAAGACCTACATGGCCGCCGTCTGGGTGATGGTCGGGCTCGGCGCAGGAATCCTCGCACTCGGCCTCGATCAACCCCTGGTGCTGATCGCGATCGCGGCCCTGCTCAACGGGCTCGTAATGGTCGTGTACTGCGTGCTCATCATCCGAGTCAACGGAGCGCTCGACCACCGGATCGGCATCTCACGTCCCCGGCGAATCGTGCTCGCCGTGGCCTCCGTCGCCTACGCCGCCTTCACCGTCTACACCATCGTCACCTGGATCCAATCATGAGAGCAACGGACAACAGCATGAATGCAACCGAAAAGAACCTCCCCACAGTCACGTTCGTCGGAATCGGCGCCATCGGCCTACCGATGGCCCACCGCCTGGTCTCCCGCGGCTACGACGTCGCCGCGGTCGACCCGAATCCGGCAGCCCGCACACGAGCCGAAGCCGACGGCATGCAGTCCTTCGACGACATCGCCGCGACCCCGGTCAGCGACATCGTTCTGGTGCTGGTCGCCACCGGTCAGCAACTCCTCGACACGGTCAAGGCCGGAACCGCGAACCGGCAGGTCGATCACCAGACCTGGGTGATCTGCTCGACCGTCGGACCGCGCGCCGCGAAGGAGGCAGCGCAGATGCTGACCGAATCCGGCGCCGCGGTCATCGACGCGCCTGTCACGGGCGGTGTCCCGGGCGCCGAGAAGGGAATGCTGCGCTTCCTGACCGCCGGCGAAGCCGCGCCGATCGAGGCACTGCGAGACCTGTTCGCCGTGCTCGGCGAGGTCGCGCTGGTCAGCGACCGTCCAGGCGACGGTCAGGCGACCAAGATCGTCAACCAGCTCTGCAGCTCGGTCCATCTGGCCGCGGCCGCCGAAGCCATCGCCCTTGCCACCCACCTCGGCCTCGATCCGCTCAAGACCGTCGGCATCATCAGCGGCGGCTCCGGTGCCTCGTGGTTCTTCGACGAGCGCGGACCCCGCATGGCCGAACTCGGCATCGTCCCCGACGTACTCACCCGGCTGGCGATCCTCGCGAAGGACAACGGACTCGTCCACGAGGAAGCCGCCGAGCACGGTGCCCATGTCCCGCTGCTCGAAGCCGCCAGGCAGCAGTATCAGCGTGCGGCCGAGCTAGGCCTGCTCGAGGCCGACGACAGCCAGATCATCCGGACTTACCTCACCTGACGACAGCACCGAAGACCAGCCGGGCGACGAGGCCCGAACAGCAGCTCCCAAACGATTGCCGGTCCCGTCCCGACGACGGGGCCCGCCTCCCGATGCCCGAAACAGGACAAAATCATGAAAATCACTCGAGTGCGGGCGATTCCGTTCGCCATTCCATACCGCAAACCGCTGCACTTCGCCAGTGGCCACATCGACGTCGCGGACCACGTCCTGGTCGAGGTCGTCACCGAAGACGGCATCATCGGTATCGCAGAGGCACCCCCGCGCCCCTACACCTACGGCGAAACCCAGGCATCCATCGTCGCGGTGATCGAGACCGTCTTCGCCCCCGCCATCGTGGGGATGTCACTGCTCGGACGTGAACAGGTGCGGGAGAAACTGAACCGCACGGTCGGCAATCCCACCGCCAAGGCCGCCATCGACATGGCCATATGGGACGCCTGGGGCAAGACCGTGGACCGGCCGCTGCACGAGCTGCTCGGCGGCTACACCGATCACCTGAACGTGAGTCACATGCTCGGATTCGCCGACCCCGCAGTCATGGCTGACGAGGCCCTCCGCATCACCGGCGAATACGGAATCACCTCGTTCAAGATCAAGGTCGGACGGCGCCCGATCGACCTCGACATCGCCGTGTGCCGGGCGATCCGCGAGGCCGTCGGCGACGGAGCCGAACTCTATCTCGACGGCAACCGCGGCTGGACCGCGTCCGAGGCCGCGACCGCGCTGCGACGGATGGGGGATCTCGGTCTGTCCCGGGTCGAGGAACTGTGCCCCGCCGACGACGTCCTCGGCCGCCGATGGCTGGTGCGACAGTCCCCGATTCCCTTCGTGGCGGACGAAAGCGTCCCCACCCCAGCGGATGTCACCCGCGAGATCCTCGCCGGCGCGGCAACGGCTGTGAGCATCAAGACCGCCCGCACCGGCTTCTCGGACTCGCTGCGCGTCGCACACCTCGCCGAAGGCCTCGGGGTGGAGGTCGTCATCGGCAACCAGATCGACGGCCAGATCGGAACCGCCTGCTCGCTCGCCTTCGGTGCCTCCCAACGCACGACCGCACACCACGCCGCCGAGCTGTCGAACTACCTCGACATGAGCGACGACCTGCTCACCGAACGCCTGCGCATCACCGACGGGAAGATGAGCGCGCGGCCCGGTCCGGGTCTGGGCATCGCGATCGACCCGGCCAAGCTCGAGCACTACCGCACCGACAACTGAAACGAACGGTTCCCGCTACAGGCGGTGAACGCGGCCGGAAACCCTTCCGCGATTTCAGCAATTGCTCATCGGTGCCTGCCGCCCGCATACCCCTTACGCCATGCAGTCCTCGCGACGACCCGTTCCGGCACATTCGCCGCGCCGCCGCGACCTCGAGGAAGCCGATCCCATGACCAATCCCCTCATCACCGCCGACCCGGACATCGATATGGAAGCACGCATCTACAAGAAGATGCTCCTGCGAGTCATCCCGATCATCATGCTCGGCATGTTCATCTCGTACATCGATCGAGCGAACATCGGTGTCCTGGCCGGACCGATGTCCAAAGACCTCGGCCTCACCGCGGCAACCTTCGGTCTCGCCGCCGGGCTGTTCTACATCGGCTACTGCTTCTTCGAGATTCCCTCGAACATGGCCCTGTCCAAGTTCGGTGCGCGTGTGTGGCTCGCCCGCATCATGGTCACCTGGGGCATCGCCACGATGTTCATGGGCCTCGTCCAGAACGAGACGACGCTCTACATCGTGCGCATCATGCTCGGCATCGCGGAAGCCGGATTCTCGCCGGGCGCACTGCTGTTCCTCGCCTTCTGGTGCACACCGCGCATGCTTCCGCGGACGTACTCCATGCTGAATCTGGCCGTTCCCATCGCACTTGCCGTCGGGTCGGTGCTGACCTCGGCACTGCTGTCGCTGGACGGAGTGTTCGGCGTGGCGGGGTGGCGCTGGGCTTTCCTGCTCGAAGGCATACCGGCGATCGTGCTCGGAATCTACATCTTCTTCCGCCTTCCCGACGGCCCCTCGAATGCCAAGTGGCTCGACGCGTCGGAAAAGGAATACCTCGCGAAAGCAGCCGCTCAGAGTCCTGATAGCGCCGGTCACGAGATCTCGCAGCTGTGGGCAGTACTGCGGCGGCCCGCCGCGTGGGTGTTCACTGTGCTGTACTTCTGTATGACGATCGGGTACTGGACGATCGCGTACTTCCTTCCCACCATCGTCCGAGACCAGTTCGACCTAGGCGCTGCCGGTGCCGGATTCGTCTCGGCAATTCCGTGGCTGTTCGCTGCGGTCGTCATGATCTTCGTCTCGAAGAACGTGTCGCGAACCGGTGAACGAACCTGGCACATGACCCTCCTGCAACTCGCAGGTGCCCTGGGATTGGCCGTTGCCGCGCTGAGCGGCAATCCCTACCTCGCGCTGGTCGGCATCAGCCTGGCGGCGGCCGGCTTCTTCGGCTCGCTTCCGACATTCAATTCGATGCCCGCCCAGCTGTTCACCGGTGGCCTCGCCGCAGTGGCGCTCGCAATGATCAACGGCCTCGCCAGCCTCAGCGGCCTGGTCGGCCCCTATTTCTTCGGTTTGCTGAAGGACACCACCGGCTCCACGTCAACCGGACTCCTCATCATGGCGGGCTTCTTCGTCGCCGCAGCGATCCTCGCCTTCACCATGAGCCGCTGGACCGACAAGATCACCGGAGGCCTGCTGCACGTGCACATCATCGAAGACGCGGAACCGGTAGCCGTGCCCACGAAGAGTTGAAACGCACTCGGTGGCCGTGGCATACCCTCGACCACCGAGTTCCGCTCCGGGGGTGAAAGCCACGGCGCGAACCCTGTCCGCAACGATGAACAATGAACTACGCACTAAGCCACCGAAATCGCACGGTGCCTCATCTTTCGGCGAGATACTGGTCGCCCCTGGCGCTGGTTCAGGCAAAGCAGGGCATCAGGAGGCGGTACAGCGCCGCCGCGCCACGACCGCCGGTAATCCGAAGGACGCGGTGGGCCTGATCGACGACGGGGCGTCCTCACAGCGGGGCTCCGCATGTCCCTTGTCAGGCGCCGGCGATGGTGATCACACCGAGGTTGGTGAACTCGGCGAGGATCTGTTGCCCGGGTTCGACGCAGACGGCGTCGGTCATTCCACCGGTGAGGACAATCCAGCCCGCTTCGAGTGCGAGACCGCGTGCGGCGAGAGCGTTTGCTGCGAGGGCAAGCGCCTCGGCGGGGTGACCTTGGACGGCGGCGCCGGTAGCGGTGTCGACGACGACACCATTCACTGACAGGACGCATGTTTCGAGGGCGAGGTCTAGGTCGGCGGGGTGGCGTTCAATCTCGCCACGTACGAATCTCGCTGAGGAGGCGTTGTCGGCAACGACGTCCGGCAGGGTGAAACGGAAGTCGGTGTAGCGGCTGTCGATCACCTCGACACCGGCATACACGGACCGCACAGCGGCCATCGCGGACGCTGCAGTCACACCTGGACCTTCCAGCTTCTCGCCGAGGACGAAGACGATCTCGGGCTCGACACGGGGGTGGATGAGTTCGTGGGTCGGAACCGGTGCCCCTGCTGCGAGAACCATGCCATCGGTGAGCCACGCGGTGAGTGGTGAGCTGATGCCCATCCGCTGTTGCTTCGTGCGGGACGTGAGGCCGAGTTTGACGCCGACGAGGTTCTCACCCAGTGCCAGCTTGCGGGCGATCAGTCGGTCCTGCACTTGGTAGGCGGTCTCGAGGTCGAGCGAAGTCCAGTTGTCGGTGATGGGGTCTCGGTCGGTGCGAGTTGCCTCGGCGTCGAGGAGAACATCGGCTGCCGTCTCGACAGTCCAGAAGGAGTCGCGGCTCATACGGTCTCTTCGCGTTGTCCCGCAGTGACATCGGCTGTGGTGACGATCTCCGCGATGTTCGTCAGGGCGTAACCGACCGCCGCCGCTTGCCAGTCCGCGCTCAGGCTCGACGTGGCGTCGGCAGGGAGGATTGCGCGGTAGCCGTGGTCGGCTGCGTCGCGGATGGTGTGCTCGACGGCCATGTTCGTCCACACGCCCGAGACGACGACGTCGGTGACGCCGAGGTTTCGCAGCAGACTGTCGAGCGGTGTCCCGTTGAAGCAGCTCATCCGGTTACGCAACAGTACGGGCTCGTCGTCCCGAGCCTCGAGTCCGTCCAGCGCCTGGGCGCCCCACGAGCCGAGGCGGAGTGAGTCCGGACCGATCATCCGGAAGATCGGGGCGTTGCGGCCGCCGAAGGGGCGACCGGGAAACGACACGATGTGGTTGTGGAGTACGGGTACGGATTTCGTTCGAGCCCAGTCCAGCAACTCGCCGACGTGGGTGAGTAGTTGTTGTTCCTCCGCGTGTGCGGCGGCGCCGAAGGACGCGTACGCGCCGTCCCGGTGAACGTTGTCGTTTTGAAGGTCGATCAGGACGAGTGCGGTGCGGTCCAGGTCGAGCGTGAGGTTGGTCATGAGGCGTCTCTCTATTGGATGCGGCTCGGCAAGGGGAGGTTCTCGGAGGAAGGCGAGTCGATGAGCCGACCGGTGGCGTAGGCATGGCTTGCCGCGACGACGCCCTGGATTGTTGCGAGCTCGTCGTCGTCGCGGGGTCCGTAGACCATCACGAAGCCGGGTGACAGCCGGGTTCCCGCCCACGGATGCATCCGCCCCCACCCATGGGCTACGAGGTCGGCCGCGAGGTCGGCTGGCAGGGTGAGGTGCAAGGAGCCGTCGTACTGCGGATGCAGATGCGCGAACTCTCCTGCCGACGGAACGAGATACGCCTGCTCATCGAGCCCTCGGTCTTCGAGACTGAATGCAACTGCTCCGGGGACCGAGATGTGTGAGGCGCCGACGGTGACGCCGGCCATCTCACGGACGTGCGCGAGCAAACGTTCCTGCAGATCGACGGGGGCAATGTCAGTGCTCTGCTGCTGCGGGATCGACCACGAAACACGCGGGTGGGGGCCACGACGTTCCGGTAGCCGACCGCCTGGGACGGTCGGCCACTGGACGCCGGCTCGCGGGCCGCCGGAAGGCACGCGTTGGTGCTTCACGAAGCGCAGTCGATGCTCAATCCATTCGCGCAGAGCTGACACCACGGTTTCGGACAGCCCATGTCCGCCGGGGTCGCGGTGCGCTTCTGTGGGTGCACCGGACTCGCTGAGTAGGTAATTCCAGGTGCGCTCGAGCAGCTCGGCCGGGATGACATGGTCCTGATCCCCTTGGGCGACGAAGACCGGAAGGTGAGCGAGACGGGCCGGCTCCACCGAAAGGCCCGCGTCGAAGGGCAGTGTCCCGTACAGGACAGCCGCGCCGGTGAAGCGGGCAGGGTCGTCGAGGATCAGGCCGCCGGCGAAGGCCGCTCCGCCGCTGAAACCGACGAGAATCACCGGACGCCCGATCGGTGCGACGGAGTCGAGCCAGCTCCGGAACCACTTCATGGACACGGTGAGAGACGCCGCAAGGGGCCGGCCGATCCCACGATTGGCAAACCAGGCGAAGCCAGATCCCTCGGCAAGTGGGGCGCGCACCGCAGCGTAGGCGACGTCTCCCGGCAAGTGGGGTGCCAGCGAGAGGATCTCGCGCTCGTTCGACCCACGGCCGTGGAGGAGCACGACCAACGGCGCGGCCGGGTCGGCGGAGCCATACGTGGCGGTGACGGGTTGGCCGAAGGCTACTGCGCTCATGATTGCTCGATGTCGTCGACGGTCACTCGGTGTCCACCTTCTAATCCGAAAATGAGGTGACGTGCCTGCGGTGCCGGCACGTGTGTTGTCCCGGCGGAACGTAGCGGAGCCGGGAAGGTCGTGGTGGTGTTGTT
>NZ_JBHWUE010000076.1:0-45750 GCF_042738615.1 Rhodococcus sp. NPDC059968 | reverse complement strand
GCCACGAGTTCCACGGCGAGTGGAACTACACACTCCATCCCGCACCGGACGACACGCCCGAACCGAGCTAGATTAATTCATCACAAGCCCTAAGTTTGTTAACGGCGTTACGAGCGCCAGCGCCGCAGATGCCCTGCCATGGCCGCGCGGGCACCGTCACCGTCACGCGCAATGACTTTGGTGAGCAGCTCGATCACTTCGTCCCGCAGCAGCTCCGGACTCGACGCGCTCGGCTCGACCTGAGCGAAGCTACGGGCGAGGGCGTCGTGGATACCCGCCGAGATCGCCACGCGGACGGCATTGTGTGAAAGCCTCGGCAGCAGTTCGTGGACGGTGAGGTCGAGGGCGCGCACCCGGTCCCAGTCGGTTGAGCCGGGGGAGCCCAGTTCGCGCACCTCGTCGAGGATCTTCTGCAGGCCCGCCATCTCGTCGTCCGTGGCCCGCCGGGCCGCCAGCTCGGCGTTCTCCTGCTCGAAGTCGATGCGGTAGTCCGTGAGGTCCTCCTCGGACACGGACTCGAACGCGAGGAGCATCGCCAACGCCGAGCCCATCAGGCCCGGGTCCGGGGGGTTGAAGAAAGCGCCACCGCTGCCACCGAGTCGGATGGTGATCAGCCCATGCGCCTCGAGTGTGCGCAGAGACTCACGGACCGTGGTCCGGCTGACCTGTAGCAACCGGGCCAACTCTCGTTCGCTCGGAAGCTTCTCCCCCGGGGCCACCCCGCCGGTCAGCAGAATCTCGCGAAGCTTGGCGACCACGTCGTCCACTGACGTCGTGCGGACTGCGGGTGAGAGCAGCGACTCGAAGTCGGCGCCGAAAGGAGAGGCTGTGGACATGGCGTATGTGTATCACAGCGACGCCCGAGGTCATCAGCCCCGACGGGGCATGTCGACCGACGCGAGACATAAGTTTGACTTACCGCTGACGCTAGCTGAGGACCGTTCCCTTATCTGAATCCGTCGGCAACCATCGACTGTGCAACCAGCTCAAGGGAGCGACCTACCACCGCCCGCGGCCAGCCCGTTCGCGGACGACGCCCTGCCCTCCAGCCCGGAAGAGACGACATGAGCACCACGAACCTCGCCCAACTCCTTCTGCAGCGGTCATCGGATCGACCCGATCTCCGGGTGGGCACCGTCGACGACCAGATCCTTCTGCCCGACGCGGTCCGCATCGCCGCCGCAGGTGCGCAGGAGCTGCAGGAACTGGGCATTCGGCGTGATCAGCGACTGGCCATCGTCGCGAACAACTCCACCGAGTACATGCTGGTGTGGATGGCGTGTCTGCTCTCGGGCACCCCGGTGGCCCTGGTGAATCCCACGTATCCGCCGGAACTGCTCGCGCAGATGCTCGAGCGCCTGGATCCGGCCGCCGTGTTCACCGACCTCGACACTCTCCCCGCGACGTTGCGCACCTTCCCACTGTCGACGGTTCGGGAGTGGGCACCGGTCGACCCGCAGTCCAGCCCCGGTCTCGACGCTGCACCGTCAGACCTCGCCTCCTTCATGCACACCTCCGGAACCACCGGGCTGCCGAAGTTCTGCGCCCAGACCCACGAGTACTTCCTGCGGTTGGGTTCGGCGATGGCCGCCGCTCTCGACCTTCAGGCAGGCGATCGGATGCTCGCTCCGCTGCCACTGTTCCACATCAATCCGATGGGGTACGGCATCATCGGTGCCCTGTGCGCCGGTGCCGATGCCCTGACGGTCCGGAAGTTCTCGGCCAGCGGCTTCTGGCCGGCTGTCCGCGAGCACGGGGTGACCGCGCTGGCGCTGCACGCACCGCCCGTCGAGATCCTCAAGCGCGCCACGACGACCGCCGACTCCGGTGATCACAGCGTCCGCACCATGTTCTACGCCGACCGGGAATTCATGTCCCGCTTCGGCATTCCCGTCGCCGTATCAGGTTACGGCTCCACCGAGGCAGCCGGAGTGAGCCACCTGCACCGCTGGGCACTCGCCGACGAATCCGAGATCCCCTCCAACGCCAGTCGATTCGGCGGACAGACCCGCGCCGACGTCGAGGACCGCCTCGACGACGAGGGTCAGATCTACGTACGCGAGAGCGCGTCGAACACCCTGTTCGCCGGGTACTTCCGGGACGGCGCCGTCGACCCGAGCCGCGACGAGGACGGCTGGTTCGCCACCGGCGACCTCGGTCGACGCGACGACCGGGGTGGCCTCGTGTTCCTCGAGCGGGCGGCCGAAAGCATCCGTGTCAAAGGCGAGTTCGTGCCCATCCCGTACGTCGAAGAACGACTCGGCGCGATCGACGCTCTCACCGACCTCGCGTTGTGGAAGAAGCCCGGTGAGCTGGTCGACGACGACGTCGTCCTCTACGTGGTCGCCGACAGCGTGCCGCTCGAGTCCATCCGCGACGCCGTCGCCGATCTACCGGTGTTCATGCGTCCCGCGCACATTGCGCGTGTGGCGACGATTCCCCGCGATGCGGCCGCCGGCAAGGTTCAGCGCCGGCTTCTGCACGAGCAGCAGGTCCTGTCCTGGACCGCGATGTCCTGACGGCCCGCGATCCTCCCCTCGACGAAAGGACGCGTCCCATGACTGTCATCGCAGTACTACCCGGCGACGGGATCGGCAGCGAGATCCTCGACGGACCACTCGAGTTCCTCCGCCGACTCGCCGCCGCCGGAGCTCCGCTCACGCTGACCTACGGCACCGCCGGTTGGCAGGCGACCGGTTCGATCCTGCCGGAGGAGACCATCGAGGCGTGCCGCACCGCCGACGTCGTGCTCAGCGGGGCGGTCGGAACGCATCCCGGGGTCACCGCCGAGGAGTGCCCCAATCCGGAGGCGGCGCTGATTTCCCTCCGCAACCTGTTCGACCTGGGGGTCAGTGTCCGCACCGTGTGGGTTCCGCAGCTGAGCGAGGACGTCACCATCGTCCGCAACATCACCGGCGGCGCATACGCCGATCCCAGCCAGCGCGAGGAGAGCGACGGTGTCAGCGCCGCAGTCGACCAGCTCCGGCTCCTGCCCGCTCGTGTGAGCGAGGTATTGGAGATGGCGGCCGGGTTCACCGTAGATGCTCCCGGACGCCGGTACATCAGTGTCGACAAGGCCAGCGTCTTCGCGACCTCGCGGCTGTGGCGTGCCACTGCCAAACAGGTCGCCGACCGGACCGGGGTTGCGTTGGATCACGTCAACGTCGATCGCGCAGCCTACGAACTGGTCAGTTATCCGCAGCTGCCCGCTGTGATCGCCACGGAGGGCATTTTCGGCGATATTCTCTCCGATATCGTCTGCGCCCGGGCCGGCTCCCCCGCTCTGTGTGGATCGGCCACGATCAACCCCGACCGGAACTTCGGGTCGGGCATCACCGCAATGTTCGAGCCGGCACACGGATCCTCACCACACCGGACCGGCACCCGCCGCTCCAACCCGACGGGCGCCTGGCTCGCGCTGGCAGCACTGCTCGACTGGTGCCCCGACCTGCGGCTCCTGGGCCAGGCAACCAGGATCCGTTCCGCGCTCGAGGTGGTCCACCGGTCGGGTGTGCGCACCTACGACCTCGCCACACCCGAGCAGGAACTCGTCGACATGGATGGCTACAACGCCCGGATTCTCGACGAACTACAAGCCCTCCAGCCTGCCTGAGGCATCGGGGTGCGGGGGCCACCCCGATGAACCGTCCCGGCCGTCCATCCGACAACAACCCTGACTCATTACCCATACCGAGATCACGAGCAAAGGCCGAACCATGAGCTTCTGGAGATACCTGGTCGACGAGAAGATCGCCGCCCCCGCACGCCAATTCAGCGACGACGTGGTCAAACCTGTCGCCGACGAAATCGACCACCAGGATGTCTATCCGGTGGACCTGGTCGAGCAGACCGCGAAGCTGGGGTGGAACGCCATGACCCTGCCGACCGGGTACGGCGGCCAGGGCGAGTCGATGGAGAACGTCCTCGGGGTCTTCGAGGAACTCGGAGCCGGGTCGGCGAGCCTGGGAGTCTCGCTGATCACCATCCTGCAGAGCAGCAAGATCATCGAACTCTACGGCCGCGACAGCCTCAAGGAACGCGTCCTGCCGCGGTACGCGCAAGGCCTGCGCGCCTCCTACGCGCTGACCGAGCGCGGGCACGGCAGCGACATCCGCACCCTCGACACCAAAGCCTGCGGCAACGAACGCGACGGGTGGGTTCTGACCGGGGAGAAGGCATTCATCACGTCCGGATCGCGGGCCGAGTTCTTCGTCGTGCTCGCCGAGACCCCGTTCGGGGTCTCCACATTCGCGGTCGATCGCGACGCCCCCGGTGTCAGCACCCGGCAGACCCGGGAAGCGCAGACCTTCGGGCTGCGCAACGGCCCGCACGTCAATCTCGTCCTCGACGACGTCGAGATCCCCGGGGACGCCCTGATCGGCGAGGAAGGCAACGGGCTGCGGCAGGCACTGGTCACCCTATCGAACAGTCGCACCCTCGCGGCGGGCATTTCCCTGGGCATCGCCCGCGCCGCGTTCGACGACGCGTTCGCGTACGTGCGCACCCGGCCCGCGTTCGACGGCAACGTGATCGACTTTCAAGGCATCCAATGGTATTTCGCCCAGGCCGCCGCGGAGATCGATGCCGCTCGACTCGTCACCTACCAGGCGGCCCGCGACCTCGACTCCGGCGGGGACTACCAGCGGTCCTCGTCCGCCGCGAAACTCCTCGCCGCCGAACTGGCCACGAAGGTGGCGAGCATGGCCGTGCAGGTCTGCGGGGCGACCGGCACCCAGGAAACCTCACCGTTCGGACGCTACTTCCGCGACGCCAAGGCCTACGAGGTGGCCGGAGGATCGTCCGAGGTCCTGAAGAACACCATCGCCAAGACCCTGATCAAGTCGGCCCGCTGACCGAACGCCGAGAGCGAGGATAGACACCCATGGATTTCGGATCGGACAAAGTCGACCAGGTGTGCCCGGCGCCAGACCCGGCCCCGCACGCGCCGCGACGGTTCGCCCTGCCCGCAGGCGCGGTGGATACCCACGCGCACGTCGTGGGGCACTCCTTCGTCCCCGAGCGCAGCTACACCCCGCCACCGGCGTCGGCCGGACAGTACCTGTCGATGCTCGACGCCGTGGGAACCACCTACGGGGTGCTGGTGCAGATCAGCGTGCACGGCACGGACAACACGGTCATGCTCGAAGCCGTCGAAGGGGCCCGTGACCGGCTGCGTGCGGTCGCCGTGGTCGCGCCCGACGTCGACGATCGCACGCTCGCCCATTTGCAGGACTCGGGCGTCGTGGGGTTGCGGCTCAACACCCTGTCGGGCGGCGGCATCGGCCTCGACCAGCTCGCCCGGTACGACGCCATCTGCGCGGAGATGGGCTGGCACCTGCAGTTCCTCACCAACACCCGGCATCTCGCCGCCGCAGCTGCGGACCTGCGCACGCTGACCGTGCCCTACGTGGTCGATCACATGGGCGACTTCGACGTCGCAGCCGGTGTCGACGCACCCGAATGGACACAGTTTCTGAAACTGATGGCAGACGGCGCGTGGACCAAGCTGTCCGGGGCGTTCCGGATGGCGCGAACGGCCGACTATTCCGACACGATTCCGTTCGCGCAGAGCCTGATCGAGGCCGCACCCGACCGCTGCGTGTGGGGTTCGGACTGGCCGCACGTCGGGTTCTGGGGACAGATGCCCAACGTCGGAGACCTCCTGGATCTGCTGCCCGCTTGGGCACCGGACCCCGCGACCCGCGAAGCGATCCTCACCACCAACGCCCAGCGGCTGTACGGATTCACCTATCTGCAGACACCGGTGGCGGGCGTGACCCCCGAGATCCGGCAGAGCCCGAACGAGTAACCGGGCGGGGGCAAGCGGTCCTCGCTTGACCTCCCTCCACCACCATGAGATCGTTGGTCCGACCATCGACCACCGCTATCCCGTCGAGAGGCAACCGATGAACGTCCTAGTAGTCTTCGCGCACCCCGAGCCCCGCTCGTTCTGCGGTGCGCTCGGGGACACCGCGATGCGGACGCTGACCGACCTCGGTCATGAGGTGACGGTGTCCGACCTCTACGCCATGAAGTGGAACGCCGAGTTGGACAGCCAGGACTTCACCGGCGACCGGGCCGACGACGACTACCTGGATCTTTCCCGCGAGCAGGAGCATGCCTTCGCCACGCAGACGCAGGCGTTCGACATCGAGCAGGAACAGTTGAAGGTGGCCGAGGCCGATCTGATCCTCTTCCACTTCCCGGTGTGGTGGTTCTCGATGCCGGCGATACTCAAGGGATGGGTGGACCGGGTGTTCGCTCGCGGTTTCGCCTACTCGGCCGGCCGCAAGTACGGGACGGGCCACTTCCGCGGCAAGAAGGCGATGGTGTGCCTGACCACCGGCACCGCCTCGACGCTGTACGAGCCGAACGGCATCGACGGCGACCTGCTCCACGTGCTGTGGCCCATCCACAACGGGATCCTCGCCTACACCGGATTCACGGTGCTGCCGCCGTTCGCGGCCTGGATGCCCGGCAAAGTAAGCGCCGGCGAACGGCAGGGCTACCTGGACGGGTACGCCCGCCACCTGACGACCATCGAGGACACGGAACCGTTGTTCTTCCACCCCTGGGGGGACTACGACGAGACTCAGCGGCTCAAGCCCGGCGTCGAGGCCCGCTCCGGCATCCAGTGGAACCCTCACGCCGACCAGACATTCGAGCAGGCCGCACACGAATACGACCAGCGTGCCGCGGCAGAGAGGTGACCGACACCATGACCAATGATTTCCACACCCTCCACCACGTGTGCGTGGTCGTGACGGACATGGACCGGGCCGTGGCCTACTACGAGTCCCTCGGAATCGGCCCCTGGCAACCCTTTCCGTCGCTCGAGGCGTTCCGCCCGAATCTGCAGGCCCCCGACGTCGACGACTTCATGAAGCTCGAGTACCGGTACGCCGACCTCGGCAACGTGCAACTACAGCTGTGCTGCCCGCCCGAGGGCAACACGTTGCAGCGCCGGTTCCTCGATGAACACGGCGAAGGTGTTTTCCACCTGGGGTTCTCGGTGCCCGATCTCGACGCCGCCGAGGCCCGGGTCACCGCCGCCGGACCGTCCCCGAAGTTGCGGGGCCGGCTGCCCAGTGGCGCCGGATTCACCTACTTCGATACCGACACCGCGGGCGCGGGCGTCACCTTGCAAGTCCGTGCTGCTCGCTAACCGCCGAGACCAACAACCCCGGCATCTCCCTCCCACCCTCCAACTCGGCCTCGGGGCGGCCGCTCTCGCCGGCTCGGGGATCTTCATCGCCCTCGCCTCCGTGTCGACCGCCACGACGATTCTGGTTCGCTACCTCATCGCGGTCCCGATTCTCGCGGCCCTCGCCTGGCATGAATACCGCAAGCACGGCCCGCTGTCACGACGGGTGCTGACCGTGCAAGTGGTCGCCGGTGTCCTGTTGGGTGTGGACATGGCGATGTGGGCGCAATCGGTCGCCCTCGTCGGGGCCGGTGTCTCCAGCGTCCTGGTCAACATCCAGGTGGTCGTCGCTCCCCTGCTGGGACTGTGCATCACGGGCAAACGGCCGTCGAAGGCCTATGTTGTCGCGGTCCCGTTCCTGCTGTCCGGGGTGGCGCTCACCAGTGGTATCGCACAGCCCACGGCCGACCTGCACACGATCGTGTACGGATCCGTGCTGGCCCTGGTCGCTGGGATCTGTTACGGGGCCTACGTCTTCGCGATCGGCGCCTGGTGCCCACCGAATCGCGCTTCCTCGCAGGTATTTTGCTCGTCCGTCGTCGCGTGGGCCACCGGCACAGTGCTCGCCCTCGTATGGGACCCGGTCGATCTGTCTCCCGGATGGGCCGCAGTGGGCTGGCTCGCCGCACTCGCGATCGTCGGACAGGTCGCCGGCTGGATCCTCGTCGGCGTCTCCCTGCCGCGCCTCACCCCGGGGGTGGGAGCAAGCATCCTGATGCTCCAACCGGTTCTCGCCGTCGTCTTGGGCGTCGTGGTCCTCGGCGAGCGCCTCTCCCCGACCCAGATCATCGGTGTCGTTATGGTCACCCTCGCCATTCGGGTGGTTGCGATGCCGCCACGGAGAGTGAAACGTCCGGTCCGCGGCGACGACCCCGAAGTGATCCCACACGGCGACTCGGCCCGCAGCGCGCCGGACCCCGAGTTCCGCACTGTGGACCGGATGCGCTCGTAGCGGACTGCACGCCAGCTCAGTGCTGGTCGGCGGACGCCGGAGCCAGGGGTGGGCGCACGATGCCGGACAATTCCAGGGAACGGTCGCGTGCCGCGGTCAATGCTCCTCGGAACGTTTGCCGAATGTCGGATTGTTCGAAGACCTCCAACGCCGCTGCCGTTGTCCCCGCCGGCGATGTCACAGCCGCCCGCAGTTGGACCGGGTCGGCGTCACCGAGCATCGCCGACGAGCCGGCCAGGGTTCCGGTCACCAACCTGTCCGCCGTTGCCCGGTCCAGTCCCAGCTTCATCGCCGCGTCGATCATCATCTCCGCGACGAGGAACACGTACGCAGGGCCCGAACCGGAAACTGCAGTGACGGCGTCGAGTTGGTCCTCGGGAACACGCAATACCTCACCGACAGATTCCAACACGGACTCGACCAGCCGCAGATCGTGCTCGGTTGCCGCGCCGCCAGGCGCGATCGCAGTGACCGCCGCGCCCACCGTCATCGGGGTGTTCGGCATCGCGCGTACCACCGGCACCATAGAGGGAAGAAATTGCTCGATTCTCTTGGTGGCCACCCCTGCCACCACCGACAGCACGACCGGACGGAGAGTCGGTTCGTGCAGCGCCACTCCGAGGTCGGGCAACACGTCCTCGATCTGCTGCGGCTTCACCGCCACGACCAGGACGTCACATTCCTTGGGAAGATTTCGCAGGTCGGCCACTCGTACCCCGTGCCGGTGCGCGACATCGAATGTCCGTTCCATACTGCGGCCGACGACGGTGATCGATTCAGCGGACGTCCCCGCTCGACACAGGCCTGCTACGAGTGCCTCGCCGATCCGGCCGACACCAATGACGGTAACTTTCACGCACGAAGTTTCCCACGACATATTCTGTCCCACTATGCGTCTCGGGTACCGCCTGCGGAGAAGTCCGCTTAACGGTGCGGTGAACACCCTAGCGGTTCAGTCTCGGATGCCCGAGCTGAGTTCAACAGCCATGCGATGGTCGAAGCCACGTCACCGTCGGCGAGTTCTCCAGGGCCCTTGTCCTTCAATGCCGCTGAGGTAAGAGCGAATCGCGCCTCGGTACCGGTCAGAACCACCGACGGGCAACCCATCTCCGCAAGTTGGGCACGGGCCCGCTCCACCTCGTGCATCCGACGCTCGGCGTGCTGAACATGGCTGGTGATCAGCATCTCCAAGAAGGGAACGAACCCAATGGTGTCGACATCGGTCAGCACGTCGTAGAGATTGCTGCGAAGACCCTGCTGCTCGGCGGCCATGAAACACTCGACCACAAGTGATTCGAGGCCCTTGGTCAGGATCGTACGCAGAAGCTTGATTGCGGCGGCGTCACCCGCCCGGCCGCCGGCCATCGTCTGCACTGGCGCCCCGAACACTGCGAACTCGGCGAGTACTTCGCCAGCCTTCGGGCCCGCAGCCAGCAACGCGGTGCGCGACCCGGTCAGTGTCACCGATCCCATGATCACGGCATCGACATACTCGATACCGTGCGCTGCGAGCGCGGCCGAGCACTCGCGCTTGTCGTCCGGCGAAGCAGTCGTCAGATCGACCACCACGGCGTGACCGGGCAGCTTTCCGATCAGAGACGCGGTGATGGACTTCACCAGGTCGCCGGACACACAGATCCACACCCGGTCCACGTCGCTGACGGCCTCGTCCAGCGAGAGATGGAGCACCGCCCGGGTCTGATCGGCGACTGCGGTCGTCGCTGCCGACGGACGAGGGTCCACGAGCACGAGTTCGTAGCCGGCGGCCGCACAGGCCAGGGCATACGCACGCCCAACTTCCCCACACCCGACAATTGCAACCTTCACGACGCTTCCTACTTTCGTTAGCCTTGAGTTGCTTCGAGGATGGCACGATCAGTGCCCGATTCGGCAGACGATTTATCTTTCGTCGGCGCACGACAATGCTTATCGGTTGGCCGATTCCAAGTTCTCGAACAAGGCCGCGCGGGGTTTGAGAGTCGCCTCGGCGGGACATCATCGACCAGCAACAGGCATGCGGATTACGTACTGCTACCGACGGCCCCTCGAAGCGCGATGTAAATCAGCCCGCGCCCACTGAGCGCTCCGAGCCCTCACAGGGGCAGGGGCCGGTTGTCGGCCACGCTCTTCATGACGAGGGTGGAGCTGAGGCGCTGGACGCCGGGGAGGGTGGCGAGGCTTTCGTCGTAGAGCGTCTGGAAGCCGGGGAGGTCGCGGGTGATGACCCGCAGGAGGTAGTCGGGGTCGCCGAAGAGTCGTTGTGCCTGCAGGACATGGGGAATGGCATCTACGGCCTGTTCGAATGCCTCGATGGTGTCGCGGTCGGCGGCGCGCATGGTGACGAAGACGAGCGCCTCGAATGTGAGTCCCAGCGCGCGGGCGTCGAGCTGGGCGCGGTAACCGGTGATCGCGCCGGAGCTCTCCAGTGCGCGTAGCCGGCGGTGGCAGGGCGAGATGCTGAGCCGGACCCGATCGGCGAGTTCGGTGAGGGTGAGGCGACCATCCTGCTGGAGTTCGGCAAGAATTTTCCGATCTACTGTGTCCATGTGGAAGATTTTCCCCCAAACGTGCGGTGTTCAGGGAATCTTTGGCAACACTTTCTGCCCCATTCTTTCTAATCTTTCTTATCGGAACCGCCGGGCGTTCTGGTGTTCCGAGAGTGTGAAGGATGAGTGAGAGTCATGGCGATCGGTACCGTTGCTGCGTTCTGGGCGGTGTCTTTTCTGTTCGTGCTGACGCCGGGCGCGGATTGGGCGTACGCGATCGCGGCGGGGTTGCGGCATCGCAGCGTGGTGCCGGCGGTGGGTGGTCTGTTGTCGGGGCACCTGGTGATGACCGCGGTGGTGGCTGCCGGCGTCGCCGCGCTGGTTTCCCGCTCGCCGTTGATGCTGACCGTGTTGACGGCGAGCGGGGCGGCGTACCTGGTGTGGCTGGGGATCACGATGCTCGCAAAACCTTCGGGGCCGCCGCAGGCCGGTCCGGAGCAGGCACCGGAATCGTGGGTGCGGCAGGCCGTCAAGGGCCTGGGGATCAGCGGGCTGAACCCGAAGGTGTTTCTGCTGTTTCTGGCGCTGCTGCCGCAGTTCACCGACTCGGGTGCGCGGTGGTCGCTCGCCCTGCAGATTGTGCTGTTGGGTCTGGTACACACGGCCAGCTGCGCCGTGGTGTACACGGGTGTGGGGACGGGGGCGCGGGTGGTGCTGCGGGCACGACCCGCCGCGGCACGGATGGTGACCTGGGTGTCGGGTGCGGCGATGATCGTGATCGGTGTGGTGCTGCTGTTCGAGCGGGTGGCCGGATAGGACTCGGCGACAGCGGTATGTTCACAAGCGTTGTGGGCCTGCCGATGCCGGCCACGCCCGGGGGAACGGAGCCCGCAGCGCTTCCGGCAAGACCGGGGTGAATTTGGCGGCCGCTTGTAGTCGGTTGTCCCGAAGCACGGCGGCGCCGCTGCGGACCATCGTTTCGACCAGTTCGGCGGCGAGCGCCTCGGGGGTGAGGCGCAGCAACCGAGCGGCGTCGGTCAACCACGCGCGCGCGTGCAGATAGGGCTCCACTTCGTCCACGAGGACTCCACCTCGAATCATCAACGCGAAAGCGAAGATTCGCCGGATGCCGTACCACACCGCGCCGTCCGGGTCGTCGACGAGACGCCGGCCGCGACGCAGTGCGCTGGCGAACGCGGCTGTGGGATCGGCGGGAATCGGCCCGTGGGCGGGCAGCAGCACCCGCGGCTCGAGGTCTGCCAGTCGTTGCAACGAGGCGACGTTGGTAGCCGCAGCGCCGGGTCCGTCGAGGGCACTGTTGACCCAGCCGACGTCGTAGTCCGACAACGCATCTCCGACCAACAGGAGTCGCTCCTCGGGCTGCCACAGCGCCAGGTGGCCAGGGGTGTGGCCCGGGGTGTGGACCACCTCCCAGTCGGCGTCGCCGAGCCGGAGCACCTGCCCGTCGTCGAGCGACTCGTCGACGGTATAGGGAGCGACCGGCTGGTCGAGGTACTCCGCGAGACAGCAGCCCGGGTCCCGTCGGGCGATGGCGTCGGCGTCCGGGGCGCTGGCCGCGATGCCGGCGCCCCTCGCCTGCAGGAGTGCGTTGCCGCCGACGTGGTCGGCGTGCCAGTGGGTGTTCACGACCCGGGCGAGGTGATCGCTGTGCGCGCATACCCAGTCGGCTGTCTGCTGCGCATGACCGACGAAGCCGCTGTCGACGAGCGCCGCTTCCCGCCCGTCGATCAGCAACAGGTTGGCATCGGGAAACGGTCTGCGCTGCCAGATCACCCAGTCCGGCAACCGCTCTGCGCCATTGGTGTCCACTCCGGTCACCAGTCGGCGGGGCGGCCCTTGAGTTGTTCCCAGTACCGGCGGTGGGCGCGCCGGGACGGCTCGCTCGTCATGCCGGCGGCCAGTTCCTTCCGGTCCAATGGGTCGGACAGGTCCGCGATGTCGCGCAGGGCGGGGGCCTGCAGAGCCTGCTTGGTGTAGGCGTAGTTGCCAATGCAGTCTTCGGGAGTCAGCTCGGCGAGGGCGACGGCCCGGTCGAGCAGCTCCTCCGCCGGCACCACCTCATGCAGAATCCCCATTTCATGTGCTTCCTGGACGGAGAGGATCTCCCCTTGCAGGCACGTTCGCGACGCCACCGGCTGCCCCCATGCGTAGGCGAGCATCCGCAGATACACCGCGGGCATCGGGATCCCGATGTTGACCTCGTTGATTCCGAACCGGGCGTCGCCGGCGGCGGCGACCGTGCGATCGCACACGGCGGCGGTGATGAGACCTCCGGCGAAGGCGTGCCCGTTCACCGCGGCCACCGTCGGTCGTGGGTAGGTGAACAACCGGATATTTGTTGCCCGGTAGTCCTGGAACCACGATGCGACCTGCGCCTCGTCGCCAGCGAAGAGCCGAAAATGCTCGGCCAGGTCTAGTCCGGCGGAGAATCGGGTTCCGGTGCCGGTCAGCACCACCGGCGACTGCGGATGGTCGCGCTCGAGTCGATCGAACGCATCATGCAGGTCGGCGAAGAATGCGCGGTTCTGCGCGTTGACCGGGTTGGTGTTCATCGTGACGACCGCAACGCGACCGCGTCGTTCGATTGTCCAGCTCATCATGTCCTCCGTTTAGCTTGTCGTGAATGTTGTTCGAGTATGGGCGTGTTCGGGCCTACAGCCCGAGGATCTGGAGAGCCTGTTCGCGCATGTCGACCTTGCGGACCTTCCCGCTGACGGTCATCGGGAACTCGTCGATGCAGTGCACGTAGCGCGGGATCTTGTAGTGCGTGAGTCGGCCCGTGCAGAACTCCCGGAGGTTGTCGGCGTCGATCTGCTCGGCGCCCTCGCGTAGTCGCAGCCACACCATCAGCTCTTCGCCGTACTTGTCGTCGGGTACGCCGATCACCTGGGCGTCCAGGATGTCGGGATGGGTGTAGAGGAACTCCTCGATCTCCCGCGGGTAGATGTTCTCCCCGCCGCGGATCACCATGTCCTTGATCCGCCCGGTGATCGCGACGAACCCGTCCTCGTCCATGACCGCGAGGTCGCCGCTGTGGATCCAGCCATCCGCGTCGACGGTCTTGGCGGTCTTCTCGGGTTCGTTCCAGTAGCCGAGCATCACCGAGTAACCGCGGACACACAGCTCACCGGACTGTCCGGCGGGCATGGTCTCGCCGGTCGTCGGGTCGACGACCTTGACCTCCACGTGCGGGTGGGCCCGCCCGACAGTGGACACCCGCCGGTCCAGGGAGTCGTCCACCCAAGTCTGGGTGGAGGCCGGGGACGTCTCGGTCATCCCGTACGCGATTGCCACTTCCGGTGCCCACGCCGTGACCTGCTTCATGATCTCCACCGGGCACGGTGAGCCTGCCATGGCTCCGGTGCGGACCGACGACAGGTCGTATGTGCTGAAGTCGGGGACGTTGAGCATGCTGATGAACATCGTCGGAACCCCGTATACCGAGGTGCACTGCTCCTGCGCGCACGCAGTCAGCACGGCGACCGGGTCGAAGGCCGGCGACGGAATGACGACACAGGCGCCGTGCGTGCTGGCCCCGAGGTTGCCCATCACCATGCCGAAGCAGTGGTAGAACGGCACCGGCACGCAGATCCGGTCGAGTTCGGTGTACCCGAGCAACTCGCCGACGAAGAACCCGTTGTTGAGGATGTTGCGATGCGAGAGGGTGACGCCCTTCGGCGACCCGGTGGTTCCGGAGGTGTACTGGATGTTGATCGGATCGTCCGGGGAGAGGCGGCGCTGCACCGCGGCCAGCCGATCCGGCGCCAACCGGCTACCCCGGTCCAGCAGACCCGCCCACTCGTCACTGCCGAAGAACACCACTCGCTCCAAACCCGAAGCTCGGGGCGACACTTCGGCGACCATCGCCGCATAGTCCGAGGCCTTGAACGACGGCAGCGTGAAGACCACCCGGATTCCGGATTGGCCCAGCACGTATTCGAGTTCATGGGTGCGGTATGCGGGGTTGAGGTTGACCAGGATGGCGCCCACCTTCGCCGCGGCGTGCTGCACGATCACCCATTCCGCGCAGTTCGGTGCCCAGATCCCGATCCGATCACCGGGAGCGATTCCGTCGTCGAGCAGGGCCGAGGCCAGCGCATCCACGTCCGCGCGCAGTGTGGTGTACGTCCATCGGCGTCCGCTGGGAACGTCGACCACCGCCTCGCGCTCGGGAAACCTCGAGACGGTCCGGTCGAAGTTGTCGCCGATCGTCATCTCGAGCAACGGCCGCTCGGTCGGACCGACGGTATGACTCAGCCTGGTGTTCATGTGTGCTCCTCCATTCTCTGAGAGAAATGTGACCCGGGAAACGAACGAGCGGGACCCCCGAAGGTAGGTCCGGGGGCCTTGTACCCCCCTTGTGGGGTACGACGTTGCCACGGTGTGACGGCACTCACTAGCCTCGTCATCAGATGCTTATTTGGAGGCGGACGTGACCATGTCTTTCGACACCGATACGCCGATCGAACGGCGCATCCTCGCGCGCTCGCTGGAGACTCTCCGCAAGCACGCCGGTTTGGACATGGTGTTCGGTGGGCCGGTGCATCACGGGGCAGCGGCGATGGAGATCACCGACCTGACCGGGGTCCGCACTCGCTCGGCGGTGAACCTGGTGGTCCGCAACGGTGAAGGGCTCGGCGGCAAAGCATTGATGCTCGCCCGCCCGGTCTCGGTGGCCGACTATTTCTCGGCGCAAGGCATCACGCACGTCTATGACCATGCCGTGCGACCGGAGGCCATCGAGACCCTGGCTGCGCTTCCGATCATCGTCGACCGCGTACCCCGGATCCTGATCTACCTGGCGGCCCGCACCCATGTTCGCCTGGGTGACCGCTGGTTCGACAGTTTCACCCCGTTGGTCCGTCGGCTCGAACGCGACATCGCGGTCGAGGACGAAGTGCGGCGGCGGCTGAGCCTGATGCGTACCGCTACCGAGGCCGACCGGGCAGTGCTCAGCCGTGCCGACCTGTACGACATCGCTCAGGAACTGACGGACCTGGCCGGCCAGATCGAGGACGAGACCCTGCGCGCCCGGGTCGAGGCGGTTGGGAACCGGTTTGCGCCCGTGCTGGGGTCGGCCGGATCGCAGGAACCGCCCACCCTGCTCCGGCCCCGCGAGATCGACGTGCTCGAACACGTCGCACGAGGTCTGAGCAACCGTGAGGTCGCGGAGGCCCTCGGTCTGCTACCCAATACGGTCAAGTCCTACCTCAAGAGCGCCATGCGCAAACTGCACGCGACCAACCGCGTGCAGGCGATCCTCGCCGCCCGCGAGCGCGGACTCATCCGCTGATTCCTCCCGCCTGCAACGTCGCACGCACCGAGGACCCTCCCCCAGGCCTGTCTGCGCACACCGCCGCCGGTCGAATCGTTGACCGCGGCAGACCCTGGTATGCCCGACGCCTACCCACGAAAGGGGCTACCCGGCAACACAACCCACTTTGGGGGGTGTGGCACCCGATGTAACGGCGCTCACACTGCTCGTCGTACCTCAGCTCCTCCGCCAGCGGGCGGACGGGCCCACCGAGCAGGAGATCACGATGTCCCGAACCGTCGACCCGGTGAAAAACCCACCGACCACCCCGATGCGTCGCGTCGCCATAGCCAGCTGCACCGGCACCACCATCGAGTTCTACGACTTCTTCATCTACGGCACCGCGGCAGCATTGGTCTTCCCGAAGGTCTTCTTCCCCGCCCTCGGTACGGCAGCCGGCACCGTCGCATCCTTCGCCACCTTCGCCGTCGCGTTCGTCGCCCGGCCCCTCGGCGCCGCGATCTTCGGTCATTTCGGTGATCGGATCGGCCGCAAGAAGACACTGGTCAGCACACTGCTGCTCATGGGGATCAGTACCGTGCTCATCGGACTGCTCCCCGGTGCCGCCACCATCGGCGTGGCCGCACCGCTCGCGCTGATCGCACTGCGGATCGCGCAAGGCCTCGCCGTCGGCGGTGAATGGGCAGGGGCAACCCTGCTGGCCACCGAATACGCCCCCACCGGCAAACGAGGCCTGTACGCGGTGTTCCCACAACTGGGGCCCTCGCTGGCCTTCGCTCTGTCCAACGGCACCTTCCTGGCGGTCAACCTCTTCGTCGGCGAAACCTCGCAGGCGTTCCTCGACTACGGCTGGCGGATCCCGTTCATCGCCAGCGCCCTGCTCGTGCTCATCGGCCTCTATGTCCGGCTGAAGGTGGAGGAGACCCCGATGTTCGCCCGGCAAGCCACCCAGACCCGACGTGCAAGCGCAGGCCCGCTCCTCGGAGTCTTCAAGAACCAGCCCCGTGAGCTGCTCCTCGCCGCCGGATCTCTGGCGATGATGTTCGCGTTCTTCTACATCGGCACCGCCTACCTCACCTCGTACGGCACCGCCACCCTCGGCCTGAGCCGCACCACCGTGCTCTCCCTCGGCCTGATCGCCGCCGTCGTCTTCTGTGCGGCGATCATCCTGTCCGCCATCTACTCCGACCGAATCGGCCGCCGCAAGATGGTGCTCGCCTCCTGCATCGTGGCCATCCCCGGAGGGCTGGTGCTCTTCCCCCTCCTCGACACCGGCTCCCCAGCGGCGTTCCTCGCCGGCCTGGCCCTCGCCCTGGTCATCATGGGCGTCTCCTACGGGCCCGCGGGGGCACTGCTTCCGGAGATGTTCGACACCGAATACCGCTACACCGGCGCCGGCATGGCCTACGCCATCGCCGGAGTCATCGGCGGCGGCACGGCACCCATGCTTGCCGCGGAACTGACCTCTCGATACGGCAGCACCGCGGTCGGGTGGATGCTCGCCGGCTTCGGCCTTCTCAGCTTCGCGTGTGCCCTCGCACTGCCCGAAACCCGGCACCGCGTCATGGAAGAGACCGGGACCGACGACAGCCGGGCGTCCCACCCCGTTTCCGAGACCGCCTGACCCGACGGGCCCTGCGCCCGTCGTCGGGACCGCGGCACAGCCGCGCACAGCCGGCGGCGGGCGCGTTGGACCGTTGCCTTCGCAATCTGAGAGACGTAGTAATGACGAACACGATCGACGCCTGGATGCAGCACCCGACCCAGCGGTGGCTCGACATGCCCTTCCTGGACTCCCTGCGACGCTGGTCGAAGGGAATCATTCCCGAGGCCGAACCGCCGGTGTCGTGGACGCTCGAGCGCATGGACGAAGCCGGCGTCGAATTGGGCATGCTCAGTGCCTGGCACGCCCCAATGGGACCGCTGATCAGCAACGACGAGGTCGGGGACATCGTCAAACGCCACCCGGACCGCTTCGTCATGGTCGCCTCCGTCAGCCTCCGACAGCCGATGGATGCCGTCCGAGAACTTCGTCGAACTGTCGAGGAATACGGCGCCTGCGCACTGCGGATCCTGCCGTGGCTGTGGAATCTGCCGCCGGACGACCGCCGCTACTATCCGCTGTACGCGGCGTGCTGCGACCTCGACATCGCCTTCTGCACCCAGATCGGTCACACCGGCCCGCTGTGTCCCTCCGAACCCGGTCGCCCGATCCCGTACCTCGATCATGTGGCACTCGAGTTCCCCGAACTGCGAATCATCGCAGGTCATATCGGTGTGCCCTGGACCAATGAAGCCATTTCACTGGCCACGAAGTACCCGAACGTCTACATCGACACCTCCGCGTACAAGACCTCCCGCTATCCGGCGGAGATCGTCGACTACCTCCGCGGGCACGGCCGGCACAAGGTGCTGTTCGGTTCCAACCACCCCGCGTGGCCGGCACCCGACTGTCTGTCCGGGCTCGACGAACTCGGGCTCGATGACAACACCCGCACGGCGTTCTTGCGCGACAACGCAATCCGCGCATTCAATCTCCCGTACTGACCAACAACTGCCGAGGATGCACATGTTCACCAACGACTTCACCCAGACCTTCGGAATCGAGCACCCCATCGTGTGCGGCGGCATGACCGCCGTCGGCACCGCAGACTTGATCAGCGCCGTGGCCAACGCCGGGGCACTCGGATTCCTCACCGCCCTCACCCAACCCACCCCAGAAGCGCTGGTCAAGGAGATCGCCCGCTGCCGCGACCTCACTGACAAACCGTTCGGCGTCAACCTCACCATCCTGCCGACCATCCAGCCGGTCCCCTACGACGAATACCGCGACGCCATCATCGACAGCGGCATCACCATCGTCGAAACCGCCGGCGGCAACCCACAACCGCACCTGCCCGCATTCAAAGCGGCCGGCGTGAAGGTCATCCACAAGGCGGTCTCGGTCCGGCACGCCGTCAAGGCCGAACAACTCGGCGTCGACGCAATCAGCATCGACGGCTTCGAGTGCGCCGGGCACCCCGGTGAGGACGACGTCCCCGGGCTCGTGCTCATCCCCGCGGCGGCCCGGGCACTGACCATCCCGATCATCGCCAGCGGCGGAATCGCCACCGGCGCCGGACTTGTCGCCGCCCTCGCGCTCGGCGCATCCGCCGTCAACATGGGCACCCGATTCATGGCAACCACCGAGGCACCCATCCACGACAACGTCAAACAACAGATCGTCGACAACACCGAACGCGACACCGTCATCGTCTTCCGCGAGTTCCACAACTCCGCCCGCGTCGCCCGAAACTCGATCTCCGAAGAAATCGCCACCCTCTCCCGCCGACCGGATGCCACTTTCGACGACATCGCCCATCTCGCCAGCGGCGCCCGCGGCCGCGAGCAGGTGTACGGCAACGGCGACGTCGAAGGCGGGCTCTGGTGGGCCAGCCAAGCTCAAGGCCTGATCCACGAAATCGGCAGCTGCGAGGAAGTACTCGACTCGATACTCACCGAAGCCCAGCACATCATCACCCGTAAACTTCGCGACCAATTCACCGGCTGAACGAGCCTTCTCACGCGAGACTCAACCAGACAACGCGGCGGTGGTGCGGCCCGGTCGACATTTGTGCCGACCGCGTTGTCTGGTTTTCGCGGATGAAACCGCAGCGCGCCGGCCACATATGTGGCGCGTGTAACATGCTTGCTACGTAAAGCTCGCGAAAGGCAGGTGCCGCACCGGCGGCGCAGTGGGTTGACATGGGTAAAGCCGAATCATTGGATCGCCGAGTCGAGCGTCATTTGCAGGCTCGACTCGAACAACTCCGCCGTGCCAGCGGCCTGCCGGTTGTGCTCGCCGGTACCGCGACACCAAAGGCCGAGGGCAGGCGTCTGCGGATAACCACGCTCTCCGGCACCATCGGCCGGGCACTCCTCGGCCTGGAAGTCGCTGCGGGTCAGGGGATCGGCGGTATCGTCGTCTCCCGTGCAGCCCCCTGCCGGGTGGACAACTACGCCACCGCCAGGTCGATCACCCACGACTTCGACCACATCATCCTCGGCGAAGAGCACATCCACTCGATGTTCGCGATGCCGGTAGTCGTCGACGGTGCAGTGCGCTGCGTCTTCTATGGGGCAACCCGTGAGAGCCGACCGATCGGTGACATCGCCTTGAGCGCTGCCGGGCGCATCGCCGCATCGACGGCCCAAGACCTCGCGCGACTCACGGCGCTCGAAGAACTCCCCGGCGCCGAGCGACCCCGAAACCCGATACTGACGTCCGCCCGAATCGACCGCGCCGTCGACGAGCTCCTGGCAATCACCAGCACCGTGGCCGATCATGCCCTTCGTGAACGGCTCACCCGGATCATCGACGATCTCGGCGGAAACACCCGGGGCCCTGTCCAGCCCCGCCCCGATCAGGTGGCGATCACCCCTCGCGAACTCGACACCCTCCGGCTGGTCGAGCTCGGTGCGAGCAACGCCGTCATCGCCGAGGACCTGGGCCTGAGCCTGCAGACAGTCAAGGCCTACCTCAGCTCCGCGATGCGCAAGCTCAATGCATCCAATCGCACCTCCGCCGTCCACACGGCACGCGCATACGGCCTGCTCTGACCACCTTTCTGCGCCTGATTTGCCCTCATCCGGCCCGATCCGCATCACGGACACATGCCGTCCGTGAAGTACGTCACGAATACCTACTTTTGCGCGTAGTGGGCGCCCCTGACCTCGCCGTAGCGTTCCGGTAGCCCGTTCAGATCGGGGTACGACGCAACGAGGAGGGGGCCATGAGCAACACCGACGGCTGCCTCGCGACGCGTCGCCGCGGAACGGCTCCCGTGCCACACCGGGCGTCGCTACCGGCGCGCTGGTGACGGGACCGATCTCGTTTCGTGTTCAGAGCGCGGCGGTGTTGCGCCCCGTCGGAAGGAATCACCTTGCCCCACATGAGTTATGCCAGTGGATTCGCGGAAACGCCGCTGATCGGCTGGACCATCGGAGACCAGCTCGAACGCACCACCGAACGCTTCCCCGACCACGATGCGCTCGTCGATATGCCGACCGGGCGGCGGTGGACCTACCACGAGTTCGACGACGCGGTCACCGCTCTGGCGACAGGGCTTCTCGCACTAGGCATCGATAAGGGGGACCGGGTCGGAATCCTCGCCGTCAATGTCCCGGAGTGGGTGCTGGCCCAGTACGCGACCGCGAAGATCGGCGCGATTCTGGTGAACATCAACCCCGCGTATCGCACCCACGAACTCGCCTACGTGCTGCGCCACGCCGGCATCTCCATGCTGATCTCCGCGTCCGGATTCAAGAGTTCCGACTATGTCGCGATGATCGAACAGATCCGACCCGAGATTCCTGCCCTTCGCGAGGTGGTCATCCTCGGCTCGTCGGATTGGGACACGCTCGCCGAGACGATCCCTGACCGCGCAGCGGTTTCCGCGCGATCAGCCGAACTCGATCGCGACGACCCGATCAACATCCAGTACACCTCGGGAACCACCGGTTCACCGAAGGGCGCCACCCTCACCCATCACAACATCCTCAACAATGGCTTCTTTGTGACGGAGGTCCAGCAGTTCACCGAAGCCGATCGCATTTGTGTGCAGGTGCCCTTCTATCACTGCTTCGGCATGGTTCTGGCGAACATCGGTGCCATGACTCACGGTAGCTGCGTTGTCATTCCGTCTCCGTCGTTCGACCCCGCGGCATCGCTGGCCGCAATCGAGGCCGAACGCTGCACGGCCCTGTACGGCGTACCGACGATGTTCATCGGAATTCTCGAACACCCCGACTTCGCCAAGGCCGACCTGTCGAGTCTGCGCACCGGAGTCGTGTCAGGCTCCCCGTGTCCGCTCGAGTACATGAAGCGTCTGGTCGACGACATGCACCTGAAGGACATCACCATCGCGTACGGGATGACCGAGACCTCACCGATCTCCACCCACACTCGGATCGACGCCTCGATGGAACGACGAACCTCCACGGTGGGCACTCCGCTGCCGCACGTCGAGGTCAAGATCATCGATCCGGGGACCGGTCGGACGGTACCGCGCGGTACGACCGGCGAGCTCTGCACCCGCGGCTACCTGGTTATGAACGGCTATTGGAATGAACCGGAGAAGACCGCGGACGCGATGGATGCCCACGGCTGGATGCACAGCGGCGATCTCGCGACGATGGACGACGAGGACTACGTCAACATCGTCGGACGGTGCAAGGACATGGTCATCCGGGGCGGCGAGAACATCTATCCCCGAGAGATCGAGGAGTTCCTGTACATCCACCCCGACGTCGCCGACGTTCAGGTCATCGGCGTGCCGGACCCGAAATACGGTGAGGAACTCTGTGCCTGGATCCGGATGCGGCCGGGCACCACCGCGCTGACCGCGCAGACTCTTCGTGAGTTCTGCGCCGGCAAGATCGCCCACTACAAGATCCCTCGTTACGTCCGGGTCGCGGACGAGTTCCCGATGACGGCCAGCGGCAAGATCCGGAAGGTCGCCCTGCGCGAGCAGAGCGTGCGTGAACTCGACCTCGACGATACCGCTGCTACCGCGTGACCCGCCCGCCGGATCCCCCATCGCCGACCGTATTCATTTGGAGCTCAACAGATCCTCTGCACTGAAGGGAGTTCTCATGACCATCGATATCGACCGCAAGGGCCATGTCGCCGTCATCACCATCAACCGACCCGAGGCGCGTAACGCGCTCGACCCCGAGCACAACGACGCGCTCGGCGCCGCGGTGGCTGATTTCGAAGCCGACGACGACCTGTACGTCGCGGTGCTCACCGGAGCCGGAGACGTGTCCTTCTCGGCGGGCGCCGATCTGAAAACCCTGTTGCCCGCGTATCGATCCCGGGTACTCGCGGGCGAGAAGGCACCGTGGAACTTCGGCGGCTTCACGACCGTCGACCGGAGCAAACCCATCATCGCGGCGCTCAACGGACATGCCCTAGCAGGCGGCTGCGAGATGGCTCTGGCCTGCGACATCCGACTTGCCGCTCCCAACGCGTCGATCGGGCTCGCGGAAACACGGTGGGCAATCATCCCCGGATCCGGCGGAACCGTACGCCTTCCGCGCACGATCCCCGTCGGTGCAGCGATGGAGATGATCCTCACCGGGGACCCCGTCGACGCTGCCGAAGCCCACCGACTGGGCCTGGTGAACCGGGTCGTTCCTCTCGAGCGGTTGGTGCCCGAAGCGGTGCAACTGGCGCAGCGCATCGCCGCCCGCGGGCCCCTCGCGGTCCGTGCCGCCCGCGCATCCGTCCTGGAAAGTTTCGGGGTACCCGAGCAGGAAGCGTTACGGAACGAGTTCGAGCACTTCCTTCGCGTCATGGATACCGACGACGCCGGAGAGGGGTATGCCGCCTTCACCGCGAAGCGGGAACCGACGTACCACGGCCGGTAACGGCACCTCGACAACCAACCAAGGAGTAATGCAATGACAGTCACGGAAGATAACGACGGCGCCGTCACCGTCCTGACCATCAACAGGCCGGAGGCGCACAACGCGGTGAACATGGCGACGGCCGCCGCGTTGGCGGCCGCCATCGAGCGATTCAAGCACAACGACCAGTCCAGCGTGCTGGTCCTCACCGGCGGTGGGTCGAAATCTTTCTGCGCCGGAGCAGATTTGAAGGACATCCCCGGACTGCTCACCAACGAGGAGTTCTGCGACGCGGTGGGGCCGATGGGCTTCGCGAAGCTCGACCCGGGCAAGGTCACCATCGCCGCGATCAACGGATACTGCTTCGCCGGTGGCCTCGAACTCGCGGCCTGGTGCGATTTCAGGATCGCGGACGAGCATTCGGAGTTCGGGGCCCTGAACCGCCGGTGGGGTGTTCCCTTCTTCGACGGCGGAACCCTGCGTCTGCCGCGGATCGTGGGTCTGAGCAACGCTTTGTGGATGATGGAATCCGGTGTTCGGTTCGACGCGCAGCGGGCACGTGAGATCGGATTCGTTCAGGACGTCGTACCGGCCGGTGAGGCCTTGCCTCGGACGATCGCGCTCGCACAGCACATCGCCGGCTATCCGCAGGAAAGCCTGCGGGCGGATCGCCAGTCCATCCTCGCTTCCGGCGGATATCGGACCGAGGAAGGGCTCGCCCTCGAAGACGACTACCGGCGGGCATCGCTCGACAACCCGGAAGTGCTGCAGCGACTCGAAGCCTTTGCCAGAGGCGAACGCCCGGAGTCACCGCGGCCGGCGTGAGCCCCAACTCGATTCGCAACCGAACGCTGCGGGTTGCCCCGGCAACCGCAGACCAGAGAACACCGCACTCGGTGAGTGCCGGTCAGGAGAATTTCTGATGATTGATCGCAATGCAATGTACATCGACGGAGCGTGGACGTCGGGTACGACGGAGACGATCTCGGTGGAAAACCCCGCCACCGAAGAGGTGATCGGTGTCGTCCCGAACGGCACCGCCGCCGACGTCGATCGAGCGGTCCAGGCCGCTCGTGCTGCCTTTCCCGGGTGGGCCGCGACCTCCCGGGCCGAACGGGCGGCGTTTCTGGGTCGGCTGCACGCCGGACTCGACAAGCGCGCCGCGGAGATGGCCGAGACCATCGCAACCGACGTCGGCACACCGATTCGGATCGCCAGCCGTATCCAGGCGGCGCTTCCCCTCACCGACATCGCCGGCTACATCGACCTGCTCGAGCAGGACGAAACCGAGGAGCGGATCGGGAACTCGCTCATCGTCCGGGAGCCGGCCGGTGTGGTCGCGGCGATCACCCCGTGGAACTATCCGCTGCATCAGATCACCTGCAAGATCGCACCCGCACTCGCGGCCGGCTGCACGGTGGTCGTCAAGCCGAGCGAGGTGGCCCCGCTCGCGGTGTACCAGCTCTTCGATGCCATCGCCGAGGCCGGCTTTCCCCCCGGTGTGGTGAACCTGATCAGCGGCTACGGCGCGGGCGTCGGTGAAGCGTTGGTGACCCATCCCGAGGTGGACGTCGTCTCGTTCACCGGCTCCGTCCGCGGCGGTGCGCGAGTGGCCGAACTCGCGTCCCGGTCCATCAAACGCGTCACCCTCGAACTGGGCGGAAAGTCCGCCAACGTGATCCTCGACGACGCCGACCTATCCACCGCGGTGAAGGTGGGCGTGGCGAACGCCTTCCTCAACGGAGGCCAGACCTGCACCGCATGGACCCGCATGCTGGTCCCCGCCGATCGTCACGACGACGCGGTCGAGCTGGCGAAGATCGCCGCGGAAGGATTCTCCCCCGGCGATCCCCTGGACCCGAAGACGAAGCTCGGACCGATGGTGTCCCGCGCCCAGCGCGACCGTGTCCGCGAATTCATCAGGACGGGGATCGACGAGGGCGCCCGCCTCGTTGCCGGCGGCCTCGAAGCACCCGATGGCGTCGAACGCGGATACTTCGTGCGACCGACCGTCTTCGCCGGTGTCGACCCGGATTCGGTGATCGCGCAGGAGGAAATCTTCGGTCCGGTGCTCTCGATCATCCCGTTCGAGAACGACGACGACGCCCTCGCTATCGCGAACAATTCGTCCTTCGGCCTGCACGGTGCAGTCTGGTCCTCCGACCCGGATCGGGCACTGGCCTTCGCCCGGCAGGTGCGCACCGGGCAGATCGACATCAACGGTGGCGCATTCAACCCGCTGGCGCCGTTCGGCGGCTACAAGCAGTCCGGCGTGGGCCGCGAAATGGGAAGGCTGGGCCTCGACGAGTTCCTCGAGACCAAATCCATCCAATTCTGAAAGGAATATCTATGACGAAGCGAGACTCGAAGACGACCGAAACGGGGTCACCTGGTGACCGCCGCTGAGCCCTCGGCCCTGACCCGCGTCGAGGACCGGGTGGGCCGGATCACCCTCAACCGACCCCGCGCCATCAACGCTCTCGACCACGGCATGGTCCGCGCAATCAGCGAGGCACTCACCGCCTGGGCAACCGACGACCGTGTCGACACCGTGGTGCTCGACGGCAGTGGCGAACGTGGCCTGTGCGCCGGGGGCGACATCCGCTCGATCTACGATGACGCCCGCACCGGCGGCAGTGCATCACTGGCCTTCTGGCGCGACGAGTATCGGCTCAACGCCTACATCGCTCGCTACCCGAAACCCTATGTGGCGGTGATGGATGGGCTGGTGATGGGCGGCGGTATCGGCGTCTCCGCACACGGTTCCCATCGACTCGTCACCGAACGCACTCGGATCGGGATGCCGGAGGTCGGCATCGGATTCACCCCCGACGTCGGCGGCACCTACCTGCTCTCACGCGCACCGGGTGAACTCGGCACCTACGCTGCACTGACAGCGGGGCAACTGTCCGGCGCGGACGCCATTCACGTCGGGTTGGCCGACCACTACGTGCCGAGCAACAAGCTTCCCGCACTGGTTGCCGCACTCGCGACGATGCCTCCCGATGCGGCGGTGACATCGGTCGCCGAAGCGCCACCGACCAGCCCCCTCGCCGACCGGCGGGAGTGGATCGACGCCTGCTTCAGCGCCGACACGGTCGAAGAGATCGTGGCCCGGCTCCGGGCGGCCGGGCCGGGCACAGAAGCGAACGAGGCGGCGGACAATGTGCTGGCAAACTCGCCGACAGCGCTCAAAGTCACACTGCGCGCCCTGCGATCCGCCGCCACTCTCCCGACGCTCGAGGCCGCCATCGACCAGGAGTACCGCATGGCGGTCGCCGGTCTACGGTCCCCGGACTTCGCCGAGGGCATCCGCGCGCAGATCGTCGACAAGGACCGCAGCCCGCGGTGGTCTCCCCGCACGCTCGAGCAGGTCGACGATGCGTTGGTCGATCGGTTCTTCGCCGCCCCGGACAGCGGTGACCTCGGGCTCGTACCCGCACCGGTATAGCGCAGCCTCGGATGCAGCGCACACGGAAGTGCCTTGACCGACGATGCCGCACGGTGGTGCCCGCGAACTTCACGTCCTTCATGCCGGATACGCCTCCGGCGGCACTGGAACCGCGCTACAGCTACCGACTTTCGGGTGTACCGCGAATGTGACTCACATCATACGGTTTTCGTAATCGACCATCCGGCACCATTCTTTCAGGAGCAACCGTGAGCGCACCACCACCCATCACCGTCGACGACGGAGGCATCCCCATCACCCGGCAGCCTCGGCTACGGAAGGTTGCGATGGCCAGCTCGATCGGCACGACCATCGAGTTCTACGACTTCTTCATCTACGGCACCGCCGCTGCGCTGGTGTTTCCCACCGTCTTCTTCTCGAGCATGCCGCCCGCGGTCGCCACGTTGGCGTCGTTCGCGACATTCGCGGTGGCGTTCTTCGCCCGGCCCGTGGGCGCAATCCTCTTCGGCCACTTCGGAGACCGGCTCGGGCGCAAGCGAACCCTCGTCTGGACACTGCTGATCATGGGCGCCGCCACCGTCGTGATCGGTCTGCTACCGGGCAGTCAGTCAGGTGCATTCGGCCTGTTCCCCCACGGAATCGGGGCAGCAGCGCCCGTGTTATTGGTACTCATGCGATTCCTGCAAGGGTTCGCCGTCGGCGGCGAATGGGCCGGCGCCGTGCTGCTCACCGCCGAGTACGCGCCGAAGAACAAACGCGGCCTGTACGCGATGTTCCCGCAACTGGGACCCGCGTTCGCGTTCTTCCTCTCCAGCGGAACATTTCTCGTCTTCACCCTCGCAGCGGGCACCGACGCCGGCGCCGACAGCGCCTTCATGTCGTACGGCTGGCGCATTCCGTTCCTGCTGTCAGCTCTGCTCGTGGCGGTCGGGCTCTGGATTAGGCTCTCCGTGGACGAAACTCCGGTCTTCAAGGCGGTGCAGCGCCGCGCAATTACCACTGGCAGCAACAAGCTGCCATTTCTCGACGCGATCCGATTCCAATGGAGGGAGATCCTGATCGCCGGTGGCGCCCTGGCCAGCCTGTTCTCGCTCTTCTACATGGGCACTGCGTTCCTGACCAATTACGCCACCAAGAATCTCGGCTTCTCCCGCACGACCGTCCTCGCGATGGGCATGTTCGCCGCCGTATTCTTCGGGCTGGCCATTGCCGTGTCAGCGATGTGGTCCGACCGGATCGGGCGACGCAAGGTCATCATGGTCTCGTGCGGTCTCGCAGTTCCCTGGGCACTGGTGATGTTTTCCATTCTCGACACCGGCAATCTGGTTCTCTACGGTGTCGGCCTGATCGGCACGCTGATCATTTTCGGCATCGCCTACGGCCCCGCAGGCGCCGCGCTTCCCGAGTTGTTCCACGAGCGGTACCGGTATACCGGCGCCGGGCTGGGCTACAACCTGGCCGGCATCCTCGGCGGCGGCATCCCGCCGCTGCTCGCTGCGGTGTTCGTGGCCAACGGAGACGTCCTGTACGTGGGGATCATGCTCGCTGGTCTGTCGGCTGTCAGTGTGTTGTGCACCTACCTGATGGTCGAGACCAAGGACCACCGGATCGTTGAGCTGGACGCCGACACCGACAATTCCGATCGCGCCACAGAGGACACCGGCCGCCGGAGCGTCACCACCTGACGAACGCACCGGCCGCCGGTCATTCCTCGATGGCTCCGCCTATCGAGCGGAGGTACTGACGGAACGTCGTGCCATCCCGGTCTCGGGCCGCGAGGTACTCGGTGAATCGGGCTTGATCTCTGAAGCTTGTGCCGACGTTCATCTTCGCTGCCTGGTGTCGTTCGGTGTCGCGGATCGTGCTCGCCGACTCGGCGATGTCGGCGGCGCGATCGAGCGGTAGGAACAGGACACCGTCGTCGTCGGCGAGGACGAAGTCGTCGACGGTGACGGTGTACCGGCCGCACCAGGCGGTGCGCAACGCATCCCGTTCCTGGGTGTCGAGGCGCTGCGGTCCTGCGGGCAGCGCTCCCTGACTGAACACCGGCAGTCGAATGCTCCGCAGCTCACGACTGTCACGGTGCAGACCCCAGATCACGACACCGGATAGGCCGGCGTGGCGAGCTTCGAGAGTAATGAGGTCGCCGACGCAGGCTTCGTCGTCGCGGCCGGCGTTGTCGACTACCAGGACGTCGCCCGGGTCCGCGTGTTCGATGGCTTCGAGAAAGACGTCGACGCTGCCGTAATGGCGTGCGGGCCGGGCACGTCCGACGATGTGGGTGTCGTCCCACAGAGGCCGAACATTCGCGGGCGCCTGTCGAACCGGGATGTCGAGGTGCATGATCGCATCGGCAACGTGCGGGGTTGTCAGGTCCAGGTAGGTTCGTTGCAGGTCAAGCGGATTCATCGGGGTTGTCCTCTACGGCGAGCTCGGAGACCTTCAGTTCGCGCAGCAAATACGAACTCGAATTCGGCAGGTCGATCATGCTGTGATTCTATTCGCGAGGGCCGGTCAGATCTTTCCATCTTTCCGCGGGACGTCGGCGGTTTGCGCAAGGTTTCTGCGTAGTTGCGGCCGTCAGTGCGAGAATCTTCCAGCGGCGGGTGTCAGCAACGACAATCGCGGTTATCGCAGGGGTCGGCAAGGCCGCCGAATACGCCGCCGGGCACCCGCTGACTGGGTGCCGCCGGCAGCAACTGTCGGTTATCTACCTGGGACCCATGCGGATGGCGCCGTCGAGGCGGATGGTTTCGCCGTTGAGCATGGCGTTGTCGATGATGTGCGCGGCGAGGGCGGCGTATTCGGTGGCCTTGCCGAGCCGGGAGGGGTGCGGCACCTGCTGTCCGAGGGACTTCTGCGCCTCCTCGGGAAGACCGGCCAACATGGGCGTTTCGAAGATTCCGGGTGCGATGGTGACGACGCGGATGAGGTGGCGGGCCAGTTCGCGGGCGATCGGCAGTGTCATCGCGGCGACGCCGCCCTTGGATGCCGCGTAGGCGGGCTGGCCGATCTGGCCGTCGAACGCGGCGACGGAGGCGGTGTCGATGATGACGCCGCGTTCGCCGTCGACGGGTTCGGTCTGGGCGATCTTCTCCGCGGCGAGGCGGAGGACGTTGAAGGTGCCGACGAGGTTGATGCGGACGACGCGCTCGAAGTCTGCGAGGGGAAGGGCACCCGCCTTGCCGAGAACCTTTCCGGGCGTCGCAATTCCGGCGCAGTTGACCACCACGCGGAGGTCGCCGAGCGACGCGGCGAAGTCGATCGCGGACGTGACGTCACCGGCGGAGGTGACGTCGGCGGCCGTGAAGTAGGCCCCCTTCCCGATCTCCTTGGCGGCCACTTCCCCGTCGGATGACGGGAGGTCGAGCAGCACGACCTGGGCGCCGCGCTCGTGCAGGGCCCGGGCGGTGGCGTTGCCGAGTCCGGATGCTCCGCCGGTGACGACAGCGACGGCTCCATCGATCTTCACAAAGTTCTCCTCGAATAGGGTTGCGGCAGTGGTGGGAAAGGGGGGTCGTCAGGGGACGCGCAGGATCAGGGCGTCGCCCTGTCCGCCGCCGCCGCACAGGGCGACGGCACCGGTGCCGCCGCCGCGGCGCTGCAACTCGAGCGCGAGGTGCAGGGTGATGCGGGCGCCGGACATGCCGATCGGGTGGCCGAGGGCGATGGCACCGCCGTTGACGTTGACCCGGTCGGGGTCGACGCCGAGTTCGCGGGTCGAGGCGATCCCGACCGCCGCGAACGCCTCGTTGATCTCGATCAGATCCAGCTCGGCGGGCGCGATGCCCGCTGCATCACAGGCTTTCGCGATGGCGCCGGACGGCTGGAACTGCAGACCCGAATCCGGGCCGGCGACCATGCCGTGCTCGCCGATCTCGGCCAGCCAGGTCAGCCCCTCGGCCTCGGCGCGCTCCTTGCTCATCACCACCACGGCGGCGGCGCCGTCGTTGATCGTCGACGCGTTTCCCGCGGTGACCGTGCCGCCGTCCCGGAACGCGCCACGCAACCGCGCCAGGGTTTGGGCGGTGGTGTCGGGGCGGATGCCCTCGTCGCGGCGCAGCCAGGTGCTCTCGCCCCTGCGGGCGGGGATCTCCACGGCGACGACCTCGTCGTCGAAGATCCCGTTGTCCCAGGCCTTGGCCGCCAACTGGTGCGAGCGGGCCGCGAACGCGTCCTGGTCCTCGCGGGCGATGACGTCCTTGTCGTTGCCGGCCTCGGTGAGCAGACCCATCGGCTGATCGGTGAACGCGTCGTGCAACCCGTCGAGGGCCATGTGGTCGACGAGGGTGACGTCGCCGTACTTGAAACCGCCGCGCGAACCGGGCAGCAGATGCGGTGCCTGGCTCATCGACTCCATGCCACCGGCGACGATCACGTCGAACGCGCCGGACCGGATGAATTGGTCGGCGAGGATGATCGATTCGACCCCGGACAGGCACACCTTGTTGATGTTCAGCGACGGCGTGCTCATCGGGATGCCGGCCTTCGCGGCGGCCTGGCGGGCGGGCATCTGGCCGGCGCCGGCGGTGAGGACCTGTCCCATGATGACGTATTGCACCTGGTCCGGGGCGACACCGGCCTTGCCGAGCGCCGCGTCGATGGCGATTGCGCCGAGGTCGGCGCCGGAGAACCCGGCGAGGGAACCCTGCAGGCGGCCGATCGGGGTGCGGGCGCCGGCGACGATCACAGAGGTGGGCATGTGAGGAGGAGCCTTTCTCGGGGGGGGTGCGTCAGTTCGCGGCGAGGGTGCGGCTGATGACCAGGCGCTGAATCTGGTTGGTGCCCTCGAAGATCTGCGTGATCTTCGCTTCCCGCATGTACCGCTCGACGCGGAAGTCGCGGGTGTAGCCGTAGCCGCCGAGAACCTGGACGGCGTCGGTGGTGACCTTCATCGCGGCGTCGGTGGCGACGAGCTTGGCGACGGACGCGTTGCGGGAGTACGGCAGGCCGGCGTCGCGGCGGCGGGCCGCGTCGATGTAGGTGGCGCGCGCGGAGTCGACGGCGGCGGCCATGTCGGCGAGCAGGAAGCCGAGCCCCTGATGGTCGATGATCTTCTTCCCGAACGCGGACCGTTCCTGGGCGTAGGCGACGGCCTCGTCGAGGGCGGCCTGCGCGAGTCCGACAGCGACCGCGGCGATGCCCAGGCGTCCGGAATCAAGTGCGCTGAATGCGATCTGCAGACCCTGACCCTCCGCGCCGATGCGTCGTTCCACGGGCACGAAGGCGTCGTCGTAGTGCGCGGACGTCGTCGGCACGGCGTGCAGGCCCATCTTCTCCTCGGGCTTGCCGAACGTCAGGCCCTCGGTGTCCTTCGGGACCAGGAAGCAGGAGATTCCCTTCGATCCCTCACCTGTGCGGGCGAAGAGGTTGTAGAAATCGGCGATGCCGCCGTGGGTGATCCACGCCTTCGCGCCGTTGACGACGTACCCGCCATCGGTCGCGGAGGCCTTGCAGGTCAGTGCGGCGGCGTCGGATCCGGCCTGCGGCTCGGACAGGCTGTAGGCGCCGATGGTGTTGCCGCCGAGCATCTCCGGAAGCCACCGCTGCTTCTGCTCGTCGGTGCCGAACGCCATCAGCGGGTGGCAGGCGAGGCTGTGGACGCTGACCGCCACCGCGACCGCGGCCCAGCGGGCGGCGATCTCCTCGAGCACCTGCAGGTACACCTCGTAGGGCTGTGCGCCGCCGCCCCACTCCTCCGGGTACGGCAGGCTCAGCAGTCCGGCCTCGCCGAGGGTGGCGAACACCCCTTCGGGGTAGGTCTCCGCCTTCTCGTGCTCGTCGACGATCGGCGTCAGGACCTTGTCGGCGACGTCACGCGTGAGCTGGATCAGGTCACGGGCTTCGTCAGTAGGCAGCAAGCGATCGACGGCCACGGTTTCTCCTCGAGAAGGCTACGGAAAACAGTACTGGATTACGCCCCAGGGTACTGATTGCGAAATAGTACTGCAAGGCATCGCCCAGTACTATTTCTGTCATGGAGCAGCCCACCCGACCCGGTTTCGCCACCCGACGGCGCACCCAGCTCTTCGACGCCCTCGTCGACCTCATCCTGGTCGAGGGGTTCGCCCACCTGACGCTCGACGAGATCGCGAACCGGCTGCGCTGTTCGAAGTCGACGCTGTACACCCTCGCCGGCAGCAAAGAGCAGCTGGTCCGGGCCGCCACGGTGCACTTCTTCCGCCGCGCGACCGAGGACGTCGAGTCGCACATCGAGCCGATCGCCGGGGCCCGCGCGCGGATCACCGCCTACCTGTCGGCCGTGGGCACCGCCCTCTCGGCCGCATCCGACCAGTTCATGGCCGACCTCGACGCCTTCCCGCCGGCGCGGGAGGTGTACGAACGGAACACGCAGTTCGCGGCCGGTCGAGTCCAGGAGCTGATCACCGAAGGCGTCGCCGGCGGGGACTTCCGCGACGTGCACGCCGCGTTCGCCGCCGACCTCGCCGCCACCATGATGGTCCGCATCCAGCAGCGCGGGGTCCGCGACAGCACCGGACTCGACGACGCGCACGCCTACGCCGAACTCGCCGCCATCCTCACGGGCGGCATCAGCGCCTGACCCGTTCACCTTGCTCGGGTGCCGAGTAGTTCCGCGGTTCTGCGCAACCGCATCAGCACCTGCAGATCGAGAGCCTTGTCGGGGTCTCGCCAGTCCGGGCCGAGGAGGCGATCGAGCGCGTCGAGACGCTGATAGAGGGTGTTGACGTGCACGCCGAGACTCGACGCGGTCGCCGAATGGTGGCGGCCGTGAGCCAGATACTCCGACAGCGTCTCCAGTAGTGGCACTCCCCGTTTGGCCTGCTCCGCCATCAGCGGCCCCAATTGCGCCTCGGTCAGTTCGTCGAGGTGCTCGCGCGCCAGGTGGCTCAGCAGGATCCGGTAGATGCCCAGCCCGCGCGCGGACGAGACCTCCCCCGCGCGTCCCAGTGTGTCGAGCACGTCGACGGTCTGCTGGGCTTCGACGTAGGCGTGCGCGAGTGCTTTCGCACCACGCGCGGGTTCCGCGATACCGATCGTCGCGTCGAGCCGTCCGGCGGTGAACACCGCCTGGACGGAGGCGGAATCCTTGGCGGGCACGACCGCCAGCGCTCGGGAACCATGTTCCGCTGCAACGGTTCCCGATGGGAAGGGCAATGTCCCGAGAGCGGTACGGACCGACGTGTCCTGGCCCGTGGCGATCGCCACGGCGACGCAGTACGTCGTGTCGGGGTTCAGCCCGGCCAACCGCAGTTGGCGGCGCTCGTCCTGTGCGGTGGCGGCGGGATGGGTCAGCAGGTCGACGAGAAAAGCATCCCGTGCGCGACGTGTCGCCTCCCCCGCGGCACGTTCCTCGGCGAGCGACAGCGCGATCGCGGGCGCCGCGCGTTCGAGCAGGAGACGAGTGGTCGGCTGCCCGGCTCCCACGGACAGCAGCGCGCCGAGCATTTCGCCGGCCGCCGCGACGCGCTGTGCGATCACCTCGCCGCGTTCGGTGTGGTCCTTCTTCCCGGTTCGCAGCTCGCGGACCGCCGCCGACACTTCGTCGGCGTGCGGAATCAGGTCCACGGGCAACGCGGATTCGTCCTGCACGAAATAGGCCGGTTGCCGGGAGAGCTGAGCGACCTCCTGCACCAGACGTTGCACTCCCGCCCCGAGCAGCACCACCTGAGTCAGGGTTCGATCCCATTGCAGTATCTGTTCGAGCTCGATTGTGCGCTGAGACAATTCGGCGTTCACCGATTCGAGCCGTGCAACGGTGTCTCGCTCACGGTCCAACGAGCGAACGTTCTCGATCGCAATCGCCGCATGGGCCGCCAGCGCCGACAGCAGCGCGATCTCGGATTCGGTGAAGGCCCGCTCCTGACGCTTGCACGCGAACAGTGCACCGATGACGCGATCGGCGACGCGCAGGGGCACCCCGAGCAATCCGCGCATGTTCTCCGACCGCGCTGCGCTGTCGGCTCCGGTGATGTGCCGGAACGCCGGTTCGCTCTGGTAGTCGGGCGTCCACTCCGGCGCGGACCTGCGGACGATCAGGCCCACGAGCCCTTCGTCCAGGGACAACCGGATGCCGACGAGATTCGGGGTCAAGGCCCCGCTGGTCACCTCGATGACGAATTCCTCGTCGTAGACCGATCCCATGTAGGCGAGATCCACACCGAGTAGTTGCCGGGCCTGATCGACCACTTCCTGCAGCAACGCCCGGCCGTAGCGGACCGTCGTCAGCCGGACGGCGATGTCGTTGAGCGCCGCCAACTCCCTACTGCGCTGTTGGCGTTGGTCGAGCTGCGCCCGGAGCCGGAGCGCGGCGTTGGCTTCGCGTTCGACCGCGGCCCTGTCGGACGCGTCGGATTCCTCGATCAACGTGCGACGGAGGGCATCGAGTTCGTCGATGGGTGCCTCGTCGAGCAGCAGTTCCATCCAGCCGCGATCGGCAGTACTCACTGGTGCCTCCATCCATGGATCCCTGGATTTGATAGATGAAATCTACATTGGCCGAGATCCAGATCACAGCTATGTTCGAGGCATCACCTTCTCGCCCGCAAAGGACTGGTTTTCGCCATGTTGATCGATGCACTGTTGGCATCCCTTCCCGCGGATCGCGTCGTGCGCGACCCCGACGTCGTCGCGAAGTACCAGCACGATGAGGCAGAGTGGGCGCCGTACGCCGCCCCGATCGCTGTCGTCAGGCCCCGAACGGCCCTCGAAGTCCAGGCTGTCGTGCGCGCCTGCCTCGACCACGACACCGCCGTCGTCACGCGGGGCGCCGGGACCGGCCTGTCCGGCGGAGCGAACGCGACCGACGGCTGCGTCGTCCTCGCGCTCGAGGGCATGAACGCGATCAAGGAAATCGATCCGCTCGAGCGGTACGCCGTCGTCGAGCCCGGTGTGGTGAACGATCATCTCCGCGCCGCGTGCGCCGAACACGGACTCTGGTATCCGCCGGATCCGGCCAGTTCGCCGTGGTCGACGATCGGAGGGAACGTTGCCACCAACGCCGGCGGCCTGTGCTGCGTCAAGTACGGCGTCACCCGCGACTACGTGCTCGGCATGCAGATCGTCACCGGCACCGGTGACCTCGTGCGCCTCGGACGCAAGACCGCCAAGGGTGTGGCCGGTTACGATCTGGCGGGCCTCATGGTCGGCTCCGAGGGAACGCTCGGCGTCATCACCGAAATCACCGTCAAGTTACGACCACTCCAGGACCCGCAGCGCACGGTGGCCGGCTACTTCGACTCCATAGTCGACGCGGGACGCGCCGTCAGCGCGGTGGCCGCGGCCGGGCTCACCCCGTCGGCGCTCGAACTGGTGGACAAGCAGTGCCTCATCGCCGTCGACGCGTGGAAGAAGATGGGACTGTCGGTGGAGGCGAACGTCGTGCTCCTGGGCCGCATCGACACCGCGGGAGTCGTCGGCAACCAGGAAGCGGAAAAGATGCTGTCGTGCTTCGACGAAGCCGGAGCCACGTGGTCTGCCGTCTCCACCGACCAGGAGGAGGCGGACGCGTTGTTCGCTGCGCGTCGTCTGGCCTACCCCGCGATGGAGCGACTCGGACCCGTCCTCACCGAAGACGTGTGCGTCCCGAAACGGGCTGTCCCCGAGATGCTTGCGCGCATCGAACAGATCGGCATCGCCCACGAGACCACCATCGCCAACATCGCACACGCCGGCGACGGAAACCTGCACCCGCTGCTCATCACACCCCGCGACGACGAGGCGGCCCGCGCCCGCGCGCAGGCCGCCTTTGCGGACATCATCGACGCGGCATTGGAACTCGGCGGCACCGTCACAGGCGAACATGGCGTCGGTCTACTGAAGATGGACGGCCTTGCCCAGGAACTCGATCCGGTCGTGCTGTGCATGCATCGATCGGTGAAGAACGCCCTCGACCCACACGGCATCATGAACCCCGGGAAGATCTTCTCGTAACCCGCTTTTCGCGCGAACCCCCGACGCGCACGGCCTGCACTCGAGCCGTGACACGCGGCGATCCGGCCTGCTCACGGCGGCCGCGGCCGAGGCCGATTCTCTCCATTCATCCACTCGCCACATGGGTGATTTCTCCATAGTTTCGAAGCGATCCGGCTCATACAGTGGTCCACATCACGTCGCCCCGTCGGGCGACCAATCCTCAGGAAGTCGAGACATTCATGCCGTCTGTACTGCAGAAACCCGAGATCGAGGCGAGGGTGGTCCGGAAGGTCGCTCGGCGGCTCATTCCGTTCCTCGGCCTGGCCTACTTCGTCAACTATCTCGACCGCACCAATATCGGGTTGGCGAAACTGACCATGAGCGAGGAACTCGGACTCACCGAGACCATGTTCGGTCTGGCCTCCGGCCTCTTCTTCATCGGATACCTCCTGTTCGAGGTGCCGAGCAATCTCGCGCTGCACAAGTTCGGGGCACGCCGGTGGATCGCCCGGATCATGCTCACGTGGGGAATCATCGCGGCGGCCATGGCCTTCGTACCCAACGTCGGCTCGCTGTACACGCTGCGCATGCTGCTGGGTATCGCCGAGGCAGGATTCTTCCCGGGCGTTCTGCTCTACCTGACCCTGTGGTTTCCGCGCGCCTATCGGGTCCGGCTGATGGGCCTGTTCCTCCTCGCGCTCCCGGTGTCGTCGGCGCTCGGAGCCCCGTTGTCGAGCGCCATCATTCAATACTGGGACGGGCTGTTCGGACTGTCCGGGTGGCGTGTCATGTTCCTGCTCGAGGGGATTCCCGCCGTCGTGCTCGCGGTGGTCACCTGGTTCTACCTGACGGACCGGCCCTCGCAAGCCAAGTGGCTGGACGAGGACGAAAAGGTGTGGCTCACTCGTGAACTCGAGTCCGAGGCGTCCGAATCCGGTTCTCATATCAGCGGATCGGTACGCCGGGCACTGACAGATTCCCGCGTCTGGATGCTGGGGCTCGTCTACTTCGGGATCACCTACGGCTTGTACTCGCTCAGCTTCTTCCTGCCCAGCATCGTCGCCGGTTTCAAGAAGACGTTCGACACCGACTTCTCGCTGTTCACCACCGGGTTGATCGTCGCGGTCCCGTTCGCGGTCGGTGCTGTCGCAATGGTGTTGTGGAGCAGGCACTCCGACCGGACCGGTGAACGGATCTGGCACGTCGCCATCCCCACCCTGATCGGCGCCGTCTCCATTCCGGTCGCCCTGTACATGCAGTCGCCGCTCACGACGATGATCGCGGTAACCGTAAACGCGGTCGGTGTGTTCTGCGCGCTGCCGGTGTTCTGGTACCTGCCCAGCACATTCCTGACCGGCGCGGGCGCCGCCGCAGGCATCGCCGTCGTCAACTCGGTGGGCAATATGAGCGGTTTCGGGGCCCCGTACGTCACGGGTTGGCTGTTCGACGCCACCGGGAACTCACGCGCGGGCCTGTGGGTCGTCGGGGCGGTCATGCTGGTTGCCGTACTGCTGGTTCTCGTGCTCAGATCGCGGGTAAGTCCCACTCGCAGTTCCGAAGACGTCGGCGCGGAAGTCGTCACCGCATCTCACTGATCCGAGAACGGGCGCTGCCGGGCGGTCGACGGCAGCGCCTCGGTCATTGCTCCTCGGCGATCCGCTCCAGTAGCGGGCGGGTTCGGTAGGGGATGGCGTCGCGCATCGCCACGGACACCGTGGTGCGCTCGATCCCGGGCACGGCGAGGATGAGACCGGCGACGCGGTACAGATCGTCGGCATCGACGGCGACCACGCCGATATGCAGGTCCGCCGCCCCGGATATGCCGACGACCTCCACGACCTCGGCGATGTCCCGCAGGTGCTCGATGACGTTCTCGAGGCGATGCTGGTCGACCACCGCGGTGACGAACGCCTGCAAGGGGTACCCCAGATCGCGGGGTGACACGCAGCGGTCGACGGGTGCGAGCACTCGTTGCTCCTCCCAGCGAGACATCCTTGCTTGCACCGTATTACGTGCCATGCCCAGCAAGGAGGCCAATTGCACCCCAGTGGCACGAGGGGCGTCGCACAGGGCGAGTAGCAGCCGGGCGTCGGTCCGATCGAGTTTCGTCATGTAGCGCAGTATGCCAGAGTTCGATGCTTGACATTTGAGCATTCTGCTTATCTTGAGCGACAACACTTGCGCATGATGGATCCTGATGATTGTGTGAATGCAACATTCTGACCGAAACGGTTTCTCGCGGGCGGCGAGCTCTCCCGTTACATCACTTTCGGAGGTTTTCGTGTTCGACAATGACGATGTGGTGCAACTGGTCACCGAAACCGGTGCGCGAGTGGATCATCCGGACTATTCCCGGTACGTCGACGATGTCGACATCACGTCGGTGCGCGCGCTCTACGAAGACCTGGTCGTGGTGCGGCGCATCGACGCGGAGGCGACTGCGCTGCAGCGTCAGGGCGAACTGGGCCTGTGGGCTCCGCTGCTGGGGCAGGAAGCGGCGCAGGTGGGGTCGGCGCGCGCGCTCGGTCCGGACGACTTCGTCTTCGCCAGCTACCGCGAACACGGCGTGGCGTACTGCCGCGACGTCGATCCCACCCACATGCTCAGGTTCTGGCGAGGGTCGACGCACTCGGGCTGGAACCCGTTCGAATACAACATGACGACCCCCGCGATCATCGTCGGCGCGCAGGCGCTGCACGCCACCGGGTATGCGATGGGCATGCAGTTCGACGGCTCCGACGGCGCCGCGATCACCTACTTCGGTGACGGGGCCACCAGCCAGGGTGATATCTCCGAGGCCTTCGGATTCGCCGCGAGCTTCAACGCACCGGTGGTGTTCTTCTGCCAGAACAACCAGTGGGCGATCTCCGAACCGGTCAGCTTGCAATCGCGGGTGAGTATCGCCGCGCGGGGCCGGGGCTTCGGTGTTCCCAGCGTGCGCGTCGACGGCAACGACGTCCTCGCCGTGATCGCCGTGACCCGGGCCGCGCTCGAACGGGCTCGGGAGGGCAGCGGACCCACCCTGATCGAGGCGGTCACCTACCGGATGGGTCCGCACACCACGTCCGACGACCCGTCCCGGTACCGGCCGGCCGCGCTCGACGAGGAATGGAAGCGCAAGGACCCCCTCGACCGCATCCGCGCCCTCCTCGAGTCGGCGGGCGCGATCGACGACGACTACCTCGCCGCCGTGCAGCAGCGCGCCGACGACACCGCCGCGGCGTTGCGTCGCGGATGCCTCGAGACCGTCGAACCCGAGCCGATGTCCCTGTTCGACAACGTGTACGCCGAACCCCATCCCCTCGTCGACGAAGAGCGGCGCCAGTTCGCCGCTTACCTCGACAGTTTCGAAGGAACCGACGCATGAGCACAGCCATCTCCGCGACCGCCCCGACCACGCTTCCACTCGGCAAGGCGCTCAACGCCGGCCTGCGCCGCGCGCTCGAGAACGACCCGAAGGTCGTGCTCATGGGAGAGGACATCGGCAAACTCGGCGGCGTCTTCCGCATCACCGACGGACTGCAGAAGGACTTCGGTCCCAACCGCGTCATCGACACCCCGCTCGCCGAATCCGGGATCATCGGCACCGCAGTCGGTCTCGCGATGCGCGGATACCGGCCGGTGTGCGAGATCCAGTTCGACGGGTTCATCTACCCCGGCTTCGACCAGATCGTCTCGCAGGTCGCCAAACTGCACTACCGCACCAGCGGCAACGTGAAGATGCCGATCACCATCCGCGTCCCGTACGGCGGCGGTATCGGCGCGATCGAGCATCACTCCGAATCGCCGGAGGGCTACTTCGCCGCGACCGCGGGCCTTCGGGTGGTGACCTGCAGCACGGCCGCCGACGCACACACGATGATTCAGCAGGCCATCGCGTCGGACGATCCGGTGCTGTTCTTCGAACCCAAGCGCCGCTACTGGGAAAAGGGGCAGATCGACCGGGCGGCCGAGACGAGCCCGCTGCACAAGGCCCGGGTGGTCGCACCGGGCACCGACGCCACCGTCGTCGCCTACGGGCCGCTCGTGACGACTGCACTCCAAGCCGCGAAAGTCGCGGCAGGCGAGGGCAGGTCGATCGAAGTGATCGACCTGCGGTCCATCTCCCCGCTCGACGTCGACACTGTCGCCGCGTCCGTGCAGCGCACCGGACGCCTGGTGGTCACCCACGAGGCGCCCGTGTTCCTCGGGATCGGTGCCGAAATCGCTGCCCGCATCAGCGAGCGCTGCTTCTATCACCTCGAAGCACCGGTGGCCCGCGTCGGCGGCTTCACCGTCCCGTATCCGCCGGCGAAACTCGAAGAGCACTTCCTGCCGGACGTCGACCGCATCCTCGACGCAGTCGACCGCACCTTCACCGCGTAGGACCAGGAGTTCTCCATGCCCACTGTCAAGACATTCGTGCTGCCCGACCTCGGCGAGGGCCTCACCGACGCCGAACTGCTGACCTGGCTGGTCGAGGTCGGTGACACCGTGACGCTCAACCAGATCATCGCCGAGGTCGAGACAGCGAAGGCCTCCGTGGAGTTGCCCTCGCCCTACGCCGGAACGGTAGTCGGATTGCACGCCGAGGAGGGGACGACCGTCGACGTCGGAAGCCCGTTCATCGACGTCGCCCTCGCCGGCGAGGACCCGGCGGACGCGCCCGAGTCGACCGCTCCCGCAGCCCCGGCCGAGCGGACCCCGGTCCTGGTCGGCTACGGCGTGGCCGAGGACTCGTCCAGCCGGCGCCGGCAGCGGCGCCCGGGGGCGGGAACCCGGGTCGACGTCACCGCGGCGCCGCGCCCGTCGCGGCCGCTGGCGTCTCCCCCGGTGCGGTTCGCCGCGAAGCAACACGGAGTCGACCTCACCGAGGTGGACGCGACCGGGGCGCACGGTGAAGTCACCAGGGACGACCTCGAGCGCCACCGCACCGCCACCCCGGTGGCGACGTCGGCGGCGACGGTCCCGCCGGATGCCGACGAGGAACGCATCCCGATCAAAGGCGTCCGCAAGCACACTGCCGCAGCGATGGTCCGCAGCGCCTTCACCGCGCCGCACGTCACCGAGTTCGTCACGGTGGACGTCACCCCTACGATCGACCTCCTGGCTCAGCTGCGCGACACGAAGCACTTCACCGACGTGCGCCTGACACCACTGACGTTGGTGGCCAAGGCATTGCTCGTGGCGCTGCGCACCAACCCGACCCTGAATTCGTCCTGGGACGAGGACGCTCAGGAGATTGTTCTCAAACGCTCCGTGAACCTCGGCATCGCGGCCGCCACTCCGCGCGGGCTGATGGTGCCGAACATCAAGAACGCGCACACCCTCGGTCTGCGCGACCTCGCGATCGCCCTGTCGGATCTGACGACCACGGCGAAGGAGGGCAAGACCGGACCCGCCGATCTGGCCGACGGCACGATCACGATCACCAATGTCGGTGTCTTCGGTGTCGACGCGGGCACGCCCATCCTCAACCCCGGCGAGGCGGCGATCCTGTGCTTCGGGGCGATCCGCAGGCAGCCGTGGGAATACCAGGGAGAGATCGCGTTGCGGTCGGTCACCACACTGAGCCTGTCGTTCGACCATCGACTGGTCGACGGCGAGCAGGGATCGAAATTCCTTGCGGCCATCGGTCAGATCCTGGCCGACCCGATGACGTTGATCGCACTGAGCTGAAACCCTGTTCACTTCGACCTTTCCTGCGCGTCGCATGGCGTGCCCGACCGAGGGAGATTCCCCATGTCTGACCAACCGGACGTCCTGATTCTCGGCGGTGGATCCGGCGGGTACGCCTGCGCCTTCCGCGCCGCGCAACTGGGCAAGACCGTCACCCTGATCGAAGAGGACAAGGTCGGCGGCACCTGCCTGCACCGAGGGTGCATCCCCACCAAGGCGCTCGTGCACGCCGCGGAGGTCGCGGACACCGTCACGCACGCGTCGGCCCTCGGGATCGGTGCGACGCTGGACGGAATCGACCTCGGCGGTGTCCACGCGTACAAGAACGCGACAGTCGAACGCCTGTACAAGGGTCTGCAGGGGCTGGTTCGCAGCCACAAGATCGAGGTGGTGCACGGCACCGGCCGCTACGGCGGAGGCCGCACCGTCCGCGTCGGCGACCGCGCGATCACCGGTACGTCCCTGGTCCTGGCGACCGGCTCGCAGGTCCGGAGCCTGCCCGGACTCGAGATCGGCGGCCGAATCCTCACGAGCGACGAAGCCCTGACGTTTCCGGAGCTTCCGAAGCGGGTCGTCGTGCTCGGCGGCGGTGTCATCGGCGTCGAGTTCGCCAGTATCTGGGCATCGTTCGGCGCGGCCGTCACGATCGTCGAAGCGCTGCCCCGGCTCGTCGCGGCCGAGGACGAGTGGTCCTCGAAGCAACTCACCCGCGCCCTCCGCAAGCGCGGCATCACGATCATGACCGGCACCCGATTCGCGAAAGCGGTCCAGGACGAGAGCACTGTCAGTGTCACCGTGGAGTCGGGCGACACGATCGAGGCGGACCTGCTGCTCGTCGCGGTCGGCCGCGGACCCCGGACCGCCGACATCGCACTCGCCGAGAACGGCGTCGCACTCGACTCCCGCGGTTTCGTCACGGTCGACGACTCCCTGCGCACCTCGCAGCCGGACGTGTATGCGATCGGTGACATCGTCGCCGGACCGCAGCTCGCGCATCGCGGATTCCAGCAGGGCATCTTCGTCGCGGAAACGATCGCCGGCCTGAGCCCCACACCGATCGAGGACAGCAGCATCCCCCGGGTGACGTACGCCAACCCCGAGGTCGCGTCGGTCGGGCTCACCGAAGACCAGGCCCGCGAGCGGCACGGAGACGTCGCCACCGTCGTCTACGACCTCGCCGGCAACGGAAAGAGTCAGATCCTCGGAACCGGCGGCGGCGTCAAACTCGTGCGCACCGGAGCCACCGAGGGGCCGGTCGTCGGTATCCACATGGTCGGAGAACGCGTGGGCGAACTCATCGGCGAAGCGCAACTGATCGTCAACTGGGGCGCCTACCCCGACGAAGTCGCCACACTCGTGCACGCGCACCCCACCCAGGCCGAAGCGCTCGGCGAGGCGCACCTCGCTCTCGCGGGAACACCACTGCACGGTCACAGCTGATCGAACTGCGCACAGACGTAAGAATGTCTTGACAAAGGAGAGGGCTAGAACGTACTAGTTGTAGGGAGCGCCGATATGAGGGAGAACTGGCATGCAAATAGGACTGATCACCGACTCGGTCAGCCATCTACCCTTCGAGGCAGCCCTCGACCTCGCGCAGAAACACGGCTTGACCTCGGTCGAGGTCGCAACGGGGAACTGGTCGGAAGCGCCGCACGCCGACCTCGACACACTGGTCTCGTCCGCGGACGCGCGCGCCGAGTTCGCCGAGAAGATCTCCACCCGGGGTCTGACACTGAGCGCTCTGAATGCCAACGGCAACCAACTGCATCCCGTCACGGGAAAGGCGCATGACGCCGTCATCCGGAAGACCGTCGAACTCGCGAGCGCACTCGACGTCCCGACCGTCGTCCTCATGTCCGGACTGCCGGGCGCGAAAGGTGACACCAACCCGAACTGGATCACCACGGCGTGGCCGCCGGAAAACCTCGACGTCCTCGCCTATCAGTGGAACGAGGTCGCAATTCCTTACTGGAAGGAACTCGCGGCATTCGCCCGCGACCACGACGTCAAGCTCGCTGTCGAACCGTGCGGAGGCCAGCTCGTGCACAGCGCTTCGGCGATGCTCCGGCTGATCGACAGCGTGGGCGACGACGTGGTGGGGGCAAACCTGGACCCGTCCCACCTGATGTGGATGGGCGCCGACATCCCCACCGTCATTCGCGCTCTCGGAACGTCGATCTTCCACGTCCACGCGAAGGACATTCGCATCAACTCCTGGACCGCGCAGCGCGACGGACTCCTCGACACCGGGCCCCTGACCGATCCGCTGGGGCGGGCCTGGAACTACGTCACCCTCGGTCTCGGCCACCCGGACGGCGCCACGTTCTGGGCGGATTTCGTCTACAACCTTCGCGCGGTCGGATACGACGGCACTCTCAACATCGAGCACGAGGACGCACTCGTCAATTCCCTCGAAGGCGTCGGCCGGGCGGCGACCCTCCTGAAGCAGGTCGCCCTCGTCGAGGCACCCGACTGGACTCCGGCGAAAATCTGACAGCTCGGACCATATACGCCGGTAGTGCCGGAATGTTCCACTTCCGTTGTCGACGAAGTCGTTACACGTGCTACGGAAGGCGCTCGCCCCATTCGCAAGCACATCGTGGCCCCGTCCTGACCGCACCGCGCGCAATGCACGGGGAGCCGCCCGCGGCCGAGGAAGAGGGGGGCGTCCCCGGCCACGAGCGACGGACGGCCTCCCAGCCGAGGGGGACCGGTCAGGGGGCCTGGCTGCCACTCGGGGCCGTCGAGCCCGGGGCAGCGTGGATGCCGGGTACCCGCCGATGTGCGGGGCTACTCGGTTCGGGGAGGAAAAGTTTCGCCCGAGTGTCGACGCTGCCCGCGACAGTCTGACCTGCGAAGATCATCCGTCATCCGAGCGATGCAGTCGGTGCTCCCCGGTGTCGGAGGCTTCGTCGCCCCCTGACCGGGAATCCCGAGAAAAACTCCGCCCCAGATTGGGTCGTAAGCCGGCCATCTGATGGGGCGGTCGGCGATATCCTTGGGTATCTCCTCGAGAGGCCGGCAGTGGTGCATTTCTTCGACAGTGGCTCGGATCGGCAGAATCGATCCAGTCGATGACCGACATCGATCCGTTCGCGACGCAACGCGACGCGTCGGGTTCCGTCACGGCGGATCTGGCAGCCGCCGGATTCGAGGACGCACAAGAGATCGGCCGCGGCGGTTTCGGCGTCGTTTACCGCTGCACCCAGGCGGCGCTCGACCGCACCGTCGCGGTCAAGGTCCTCACCACAGACCTCGACGAGCAGAACCGGGAACGGTTCGTGCGTGAGCAGCGCGCGGCGGGCAGGCTGACCGGACACCCCAACGTCGTCAATGTCCTCCACGTCGGCGTCACCGACAACGGTCGGCCGTATATCGTCATGCCTTACCACGCCCAGGACTCCCTCGACGCGCGGATCCGGCGCCACGGGCCACTTCCGCTGGACGAAGCGCTGC
>NZ_JBHWUE010000075.1:8763-46380 GCF_042738615.1 Rhodococcus sp. NPDC059968 | reverse complement strand
TAGAGGGTGTCGAGTCGGGCCCCGTTCCAGTACAACGGGGTTCGGGGGCCGGCGACGTTGGAGATGACGACGTTGAACGGTGGCCGCAGCGGACCGCGGCGGCCGAGGAGCATCTCGACTCCGAGCGGGGCGGCGCCGAGGGCGCTCATCGCGAGCACCTGGGCGGGACTCATCGACTGGAGGGCGGCCTTGCCCTCGTTCATGCAGTTGCGGACGGTCTCGAGGCGGTGTGCGGGGTCCGGGAGATGGGTGGCCAGGTTGCACATGAGCACGCCCACCCGATTGCCTCCGGGCGCCCGGTCACCGGTCCCGGTGTCCGGTGCGCGCAACGAGACCGGGACCATCGCGATCAGGGGATTGTCCGGCAACGCGTCGCGGGTGTGCAGGTAGGCCCGGAGGGTGCCCGCGCACATGGTCAGCACGATGTCGTTGATGGTGGCGTCGGCGTGCTTGGCCAGCAAGCGGATTCGTTCGAGGGGGAAGGACCGGGCGGCGACGTGGCGGGCTCCGCTGATCGGCACGTTGAACAGGGTGTGCGGTGCGGTCAGCGACAGCGCACCACCCGTGCCTCGGCGGGCGCGGTCCACGGTTTCCACCGCCGCAGGCACCAACCCGGTCACCTCGCCGACCACACCCCGGGCGGCGTCCCACGCCAGTCCAGGCAGCGTCGCCAGTCCCGGGAGCGTCGACCCGCCCTGAGTGTCCGTGCCCCCGGTCGGTGCCGGGACGACAGTCAACCGATGGTGGGGCTGCCAGGGGGCGGGCATGTTCTGCCGGTGCGGGTCCTCGCTCATGCTCTCGCGCAGCAGCTAGGGGCCCCGGCGAGTGCTGGGGGACGTCGGCGGGGTCCCTGCGGATGCCACCAGCTTTCGGGGGAGGTGACCTCATCAACGTATCCCATATGAGTGCCATGTGTAGGTAAAGTGATGTGGACAACAGCGATCTTTTGTAAAAAGAGTTCCATCTCAGTAATGTCCTAGCAAAGCATTCATATGTCGCAAATGTCGGAGTTGCGTCCGACCTCGTGGAAGGTGACTCGCTGATGGGGTTCCGCGAAACGGTGGCCTGTGCTGGCGGGGTGGTGCGGCTGGGTGTCGATGCGGGTATCGCGCTGATGTCGATGGCTATCGCGGTCCCGGGCGCGTTCGCCATTGGCGAGGCAACAGCGATGGCGAGCGCGGCGCGCGGCCTGAGCCCGGCGCCCGCCACCCCCCCGCCGGAGTCGAAGACGCACGACCTCGGAACGATCGTGACACCCAGGTGACGTCGGCGAAGGTATCATGCCCGCTCCAGGCGGACGAGTGGAAGGGTTGAGACGGATGCGCGAGAAGAGCGAGAAGGTGGTGGCGCCCCGTGCTGCGTTGACCGTGGGTGCCCGGGTGCTGGTCCGGCGGCGGTCGGAGGCGGCGGCAACCGGTGCGGTCGTCGAGGATTACTCGGACGTGACCGGCACCGCCGAACGTGGGCACGATTGGGCGCCGGTGCATCGGCCCACGGCCCTCCGCCATGTCCTTGATGTTGCCGCCGGCCGAGAATGCGGAGCCGGCTCCCGTCACGATGACCGCTTTGCCGTGACCAAGGGCGCGCACTGCTGGTCTGGCTCACCGGAGACTCCGCAGAGGTGGACCTCCCACCCGCGGCACATGGTCTCGCGCGCACAATCGCCCGACGGGGTCTGCATCTGAGGGTATTGATGCAGATCTACCGAGTCGGCCAGAAAGCTCTGCTGAGATTCGCCGCGGAAACAGCAAGTGAGCGCATCACCGACCCGGTATTGGAACCGAAAGTCCTGATTCGGCTACTGGAGCGGGCGAATCACTGGCTCAACGTCTCATTGGAGGTACTCGCGGATACCTACAGCGAGGAACGAGAGGGATTGAGCGGCGCGTTCGCCCGGCAGGCAGAAACGGTGCAGGCGATCATCCGAGGCGAGATCGCCGATACTGTGGCAGCCTCGAATCGTTTGAATTACCCCTTGCTCATGCATAACACCGCACTTGTACTGTGGCTCGAGGACACACAGTCGGATCAGGCCGAGGACGGGATCGGCGTTCTGGACTCCGCCGCCCGTGCGGTTGCGGCCACGATCGGGGCTCGGCAAATGCTTACTGTGCCGTCCGGATCGCGAGGGCTCTGGGCATGGTTGACGGCGGAAGTCGAGCTGGATCTCACCGCATTGGACATCGGCCCGGATATCCCGGCCGGGATCCGGATCGCGATTGGTAACCCGGGCACGGGAATTCGGGGATTTCGGCAGTGTCAAACCGAAGCTATTGCTGCTCAACATATCTCGGAATCTCGACCGGCCACATTACGAGCCCAAGCACCGCGCCCCTCATCGATGTGCGGTGGAGGTGAATTGATATGTTGCCGCATCGACGATCTCGCCGGGCGTGATGGAGATCTCGTCGTTCAACCATGCGGTGACCAGCTCGGCCAAGCCGCCCACAAACAGCAGTCCGTTGATTTCACCTTGATGTGGTGGCCACGCTCGGTCTCCGTACATGCGCGTGGCTTCGTCCGCCACCATCTGAGCGAAGCCCCGCAGTGCTGCGCGTCGGTGGGTGCGCAGAGGTTCGGACGCGGCGGATTCGATCATCGCAACACGTCCCTTGCGTGGATCTTCGGTGAGGATGGTGACGAACGACGCGATGGCATTTCGTACGCGTTGTTCGATCGTCCCGGTTCTCGCTCGAAGCGCATCCAGTCCGGCCTGACGGACCTCGTCGGCGATGCCGTCCAGGACCTTCTGTAGGAGTTCGTCTCTGCTGGTGAAACTTTCGTAGAAGTATCGCTCCGTCAACTTGGCGTGCGCGCAAATGGCGGTCATGGTGGCGCCGCCCTTACCTGTGGCTGCAAACACGTCCAATCCCGCCTCGAGCAGACTCTCGCGGCGCAGTGCTGCACGTTGGTCGCCGCTCAGGCCAGCGTATCGACGGGGCGTAGGAGGAGTCATGGATCGATATTGACAGACGTGATCTCGATGGCGCAGACTACGCTCATCTGACAGGAAGCGCTGTCAGATGAGACGGGAGTTGAGGTTCGTCATGTCCAAGATCCTGGCCGTTCCACCCGCACAGTCGCAGTTGCACCCGGTCTCGGGGCGATCGGGGCTGCCCGGCGTCGGGCACGTACTCGAATACATCCGAGATCCACTCGCATTGATGCAAAAGCATTGGGACCGTTACGGCGAGGTCTCCTGGTTCTCGATGGTCGGTCGGCGTTGGGTCGCAGTCCTCGGACCCGACGCATGCCAGGAAGTGCTGCAGAACAAAGATCGGGCATTCGTCAACGGTGACGGCTGGTCGGTGCTGATCGGCCCCTTCTTTCACGGTGGCCTCATGCTTCTCGATTCGGAAGAACATCTACGACACCGTCGAATCATGCAGCAAGCCTTCACCCGATCGCGCCTCGAGAATACCGTCGACGTTCTCAACCCGGCGATCGACTCGGCGCTCGACGCCTGGACTCCCACCGACGGATTCCGCGCCTACACGGCGCTCAAGACGCTCACTCTCGATCTCGCCACCGACATTTTCATGGGTGGCGCGGAAGGGTCTACCGAGAGCGAGATTTCCTCGGTGAAAAAGGCTTTCGTCGATTGCGTGCAGGCGGCAACCTCGGTGGTCCGCTATCCGGTCCCGGGGACCAGGTGGAAGCGAGGACTCGACGGACGCCGAGTCCTGGAAGACTTCTTCCGGCAATACCTACCGGCGCGTCGATCACACGAGACGGACGACCTGTTCTCCGTGCTCTGTCACATCGAATCCGAAGCAGGACAACGCTTCAGCGACGACGAGGTGGTCGATCACATGATCTTCCTCCTGATGGCCGCGCACGACACCTCCACGATCACCATCTCCACGATGATGCAGTACCTGGGTCAACACCCGCAGTGGCAGGACAGATGCCGGGCGGAGTCGCTCGCGTTGGGGACCCCGGCGCCGAGTTATGCCGATCTCGACGGACTGGACAGCCTCGATCTGGTCATGAAGGAATGCCTCCGGATCGTCTCTCCGGTGCCGGTCATGGCGCGCCGAGCGGTTCACGACACCCAGGTGCAAGGGCACTTCGTGCCTGCGGGAACCTACGCGGCGGTGGTGCCACATTTCACCCACCACATGTCGCAGTACTGGCCCGAACCCGAGCGTTTCGATCCCGAACGCTTCGCGGAGCATCGACGTGAAGACAAGGTGCACCGATATGCCTGGGAGCCCTTCGGTGGTGGCGTGCACAAATGCCTCGGAATGCACTTCGCCGGCGCCGAGATCAAAGCAATCATGCATCACCTCCTCCTGCGCTTCGACTGGCACGTCGACGCCGACTACGTCGCTCCACTCAACTTCACGTCCTTGCCGTTCCCCTCAGACGGACAACCTGTCGATCTGCGTTTGCTCGCTACTTCTTGAGGCAACTGGGGTGGTTTGGCGGACCCCTTTTGCTAGGAGTCCGAGGCCCTTGTGTTGGCACTGTGGGAGGAATCTCCACGATCAACTGCCGAAATTCGGACGATTCCCCGCTGTAGATTCCGCTCACTCGTGGTTTGCGCGCGGTATGACGCCGAGAGCGTGATGCCCGCCGGTGGGTGGCGAGGGCGGCCGCGCAGCCCGGAAATACCACTGCGACCGATGCCGGCAATCCACCAAGAAGATCGTGGCCCGGTGGCCCGACGGAGCGATCTGCTACCCCTATTACTCGTCGGGAACGCGCACTCAAGGCGCCTGTCCCGGGTGTTCGGCCATCCGGATGCTGCCCGGGCGTGACGGGGATGGCGCCGCCATCTGCGTGGACTGCGCAGGAATTGCCTTCGACCTGCACTGCCACCGATGCGGGCACGAGGAAGAGCGCTACCGTGCCATGCTCTGCGCCCGATGCGCGCTACGCGATGACCTCCAGTCGATTCTGTGTTCCACCGACGCTGAGGATCCCCGCCAAGGGCCTTTCCGCCCGCGGTGCGTGCGGTGGAGATACCGAAGCCGCATGGTGGCGGGACGAGGGTTCTCGGCATACCTTGCGTCGGTGACAGAGTGGCGTAGACGGTGGTCGCGCTGGCGTTGGAACCTCGGACGGAGTCGATCTTCCACGACGACTCCTACGGGTACCGGCCCGAGCGCGGTGCGTTGGACGCGGTCGCGAAGTGCCGCGAAAGGTGCTGGCAGAAGGCGTGGGTCATAGATTTGGACGTCAGCAAATTCTTCGATTCGGTTGACCATGATCTGATGGCGAAGGCGGTGGCCGCGAACACGACTCACGAGCAGCGCTGGATTGTGCTGTATGTGCGGCGGTGGATGGTGGCCCCGATTCTCATGCCCGACGGCAGGTTGGTCGAGCGGGATCGCGGGACCCCGCAGGGGTCGGCTGTTACCCCTCCAACGCAGTGGGCAATGTTCGCCCTCCGTGTCGGTGTCGTCGGTGTCGTTGCTGGTGCGTTCGCGGATGGGGATGCGGTGGCGGATGGTAATCTTGTCTGGTCCGACCAGGACGTCCTTGACCAGCAGCCGCAGGACGCGTTGGCGTTCTTCGACGGTGGAGACCTCGGCTTTGTCGCGGAGTTGGGTGAGGAATCCTTCGAGGTCGGCGGCGAGCGCGAGGTAGGCGTCGCGGTCGGCGAGCTGGCCGTCGAGTGCATCTATCTGGTTACGCAGGTTCGTTTCTCGTGCGCGTAGGTCGGGCATGCGGGCGCGCAGTTCGTCGATGGTGACCAGCTGCTCGCCGAACGCCTCGATCATGGCGGCGATCCCGGACCGGGCTTTGGTCAGCGCTGATTCCAACCGTTTGCGTTGCGCAAGAGCGGGATCGGATGTCTTGGCGGTCTCGAGGCGTTTGTCGATCTCGGTGCGGATCAGCTGGGGGTCGGCGAGCATTCCGGTGATGTGCTCCCAAACCACGGTGTCGAGGTAGTCGGCGCGAACCGGCTTGTTGGTGCAGACCCGGCCGCCCTCGTATCGGTAGTCGTCCGAGCCCAGGCACCGGTAGTAGTAGATCTTCTTGTTCGTGGTGCGCGTCGAGGTCCGGTAGTAGCCGTATCCGCAGTTCGAGCACGCGGCCAGGCCTTGGAGCAGCGAGGGAGTTTTGCTGTTACGAGAGGCGAACCGCTTGTTGTCGGCAAGGCGCCGGGTGACCCGCTCGAAGGTCTCCTCGGTCACGATCGCCGGCACCGCGATCTCGGTCCACTCCTCACGGGGCCGGTCGACGGTCTTTGACGCCCGCGGCGTGGATCGCCCCTGCAGTCGGGCGACCCGGTTCAGCCCGGGGGATTCGTGCACCACCATGGTCTTGCCGAACACCGCGCGGCCGGCATAGGCGGGGTTGCGCAGCATGCCCCAGATCACCGAGCGATCCCACCTCTGCTTGCCGATGCGCGTCGGGATGCCCTGCTCGGTGAGCCAGCGGGCCAGCTCCGCGATGGAGACGCCGTCGTCGGCGTAACGGCGGAACAGCTCGCTCACCAGCACCGCTTCGTGCTCGACGACCTCGTAGACGGCGCCGGCGTGGTCGCTCTTGCGGACATACCGGTAGCCGAACGGGGCGCCGGAGAGCACGTTGACCGACCCGGACTTGGCGCGGTGGGTCTTGCCGCGCCGGTAGCGCTCGAGGATCTGCGCCTTCTCGTACTCGGCGAACATGCCCTGGAACTGCACCAGCAGCTGATCCTCCGGGGAGTCGCCGCGCGGGCCCTTGACGAACTCGACTCGGGTTCCGGCGCGGGTGAACTCCTCGATCAGCAGGGCCTGGTAGGCGAACTTTCGGGCCAACCGGTCCGGCGAGTAGCACAGCACCACATCCACCCCGACCCCGGCCACGAGGTCCCGCAGCCGCTCCAGGGCCGGGCGGATCAGGGTGGCCCCGGAGTGCCCCTCGTCCTCGAACACCCATTCCTCAGGAACCTCGAGCCCGAGCTGCTCGGCGTGCGCGCGCAGCGCCGCCGTCTGCGAGCGAATCGTCTCGTCCTTCTTCTGTCGGGCCGAGGACACCCGGGCGTAGATCACCGCGCTCGTCATGGGGCGGTCGTCCTTCCTGACCGGCCCGCGCGATGCGGGCCCGTCGCTGTGGCACCAGAATGGCGCAGGCCACCGACACATCCGTGGCCGCGTGGCGGTCGAAGACGAACTGCGTCTCGACCACCCGGTCGTTCACCTGCGCCGTGGCTTTCTGTGGCCCCGCGCCAAGAACTCGGTCAACGCCTGCGCGACCAGGGCGGAGATCGTGCTCTCCGACTCCCTGGCCCGCTCGCGCACCCGAACCACCAGTGCCGCAGGCAATTTGACGGTGAATACCGTCGCTTCCTCCGGGACGGCCGCCCGGCCACCCTCTGCGGCACGCTCGGCGTACCGCCGCGCCTGCCGCACCGAGCAGCCGAACCGCTCCGCCAGGATGGGCGCGGCCTCGGCCACCGGCACCCCCGACTCCAGCAGCTCCGCGGCCGCGTTGACCCGCCGGGCGTACACCGCACCGTCAGCACGACCGCGACCACCAGACATGACATAAATGTACTACTGAACATGTCACACTTCCTTCGTGACACGCCGCGGAAGCTCCAGCCGCCGATAGCTCAGCGTGACATCAAAGCAGAAGTTGCTTATTGCGTTGGAGGCGAGAGTTCGCCCGTGCTCGCCAATCTGTTCATGCACTATGCGTTCGACATGTGGCTGGAGCGGGAGTTCCCGACCGTTGAGTTCGAACGTTATGCCGATGATGCCGTCGTGCGTTGCGCGACGGAGCATAGGGCCAGGGAAGTGTTGGCTGCGTTAGAGGTTCGGATGGCCGAGGTCGGGTTGCAGCTGCATCCGACCAAGACCAAGATCGTGTATGCAAGGACAAGAATCGGCGGCTCGAATGTGAGAACACGTCGTTCGCGTTCCTGGGGTATACGTTTCGAGCACGGAAGGCGCAGACCAGGGATGGACTGAGAGTGTTCAGTGCGTTTCTGCCCGCGATGGGTGCCGACGCGCTCAAAGCCAAGAGCGCGGAGGTCAAGGGCTGGCGTATTCACATGCGAACCGCCTTGGATCTGGCCGAGTTGGCCGGGTGGATGAACCCGATCATTCGGGGGTGGATGACCTATTACGGCAAGTTCTATCGGAGCGAGATCTACGTTCCGTTGCGGCGCATCAACACCTACCTGGTGCGGTGGGCGAGACGGAATTTCAAGCGGCTGAGGTCGTTCAAGAGGGCCGAGCGGTGGTGGAAGGGGATGCTCCGACGCCAGCCTCGCCTGTTCGCCCACTGGACTGGATGGCCGATTTTCAATGGATCAGGTGAGAAGAGCCGTGTAACGGGAGACTGTTAAGCACGGTGCTGTGGGAGCCCCGGGGTGAGATTCCCCGGGGCCACCCGACCCTCGGCCATCGCGCGGGGCAGTTGGTGATGATGTTGTGCGGCGTGTCGACGCCGCATGGGGCGACCACCGCCTGATCATCTTGAGGTTCCTCTCACAGAACTTTCGAGACAAAGGCAAGCGGTGGCCGTGAGTGTCACACGCGGGCCGATGACTGACTCCTGGGTCAGAGAGGGGCACAAGCGCGCCCGATGGGTGCCATCATCGGGGAGCGGTGTCGCGGTCGCAGGGGCGTCCCCCGGGACTGCTGTAAAAACCATTACCGCAGCATCTCCTGCAAAACTGCTGTTCAACACTCTTTTGCTCTGCAGAGTGCTGTCCTCGCTCAATGAATCTGTCGTTCGCTCGATTTAGTTGCTGCATCCGCCCTAGTTCGCTCAATCAAGTTGTCGCAGCGTCGCGTTTGCGCTGTTCAGCGGGGATGGAGCGCGTTCGGGATCTGCGGCGTTCCGACAGAAACATTGAGCGACATCCTGCCGGATCCGGTCGGTCTTGTTGTTGCACCGCTGGTAGGAGCCGTGCTCTGCGACAACTAAATTGAGCGAGGACAACGGTCACCGAGACGGACGCGAACTCCTGCCTCGTCACCACCTGTCCGGTGACAGGCGATCTTCCTTTTCGCCAATGAATCTTGCTCATCCCGACGTGTCTCGCCAGTGTAGTTGCTCGGTTCGAGATCATCTCATCCGCAAGGGGAGCACTGGCCGCTAAGCGGATCTCGTCAACGGCGCGACCCACCTGGATCGATCGGCCTCACTGCGTTCAATCGGGATGCCCGAGTAACCGACTGCTGCGAACGCCAGTTCACGCAAGATTCATTGGCAAAATGTGCGCGGCGTCCTTGCCGCTGAACCCCGAAACTCTGACGGGCACCCCGAAACTCGCCAGTCAAAATTCCTCGGCTCAGGTCACAGCCCCTTGCCGAGGACAATCCCGTGTCACCGGACACCACCGGGTGGTTGCACCGATCGGCAGCGGATCCACTGTCACCACCACCACCGCGTGGAAGGGAGCGGGCGGCATCGGAGGCTTCTTCGAGATCCAGGCGCAGGTGCTCGAGAACCTGAAGCGCGAACTGGGGTAGGGTAGCCGATCGCTGACGGCCGGTAGGGAGCGCCGGAGTCGGCCGGACGATTCACATCCTTGGTGCCGCCGTCCGGCGGGTATTCGCGTCCCCAGGCGTCAGCCCTGTTTTGGTCGCCACCCGTCGGCAACGATCTCACCAGCTCCGCCAATGAACTTCGTTGGTTCAGGACTCGTCATCGTCAGCGCGGCCCCTTTCATTCGACGCTTCGCTCCGCCTTCGGCAGGCTGCGGTTCATACCGGTAACCCACTCAGCTCGGCGACGGCAGGTCGGCGCACGCAATCTTGGTCCCCGCTGCGTCGTGGACGACGGCGGAGCGAGCGCGGTCGGGCAGCGGCTGTGTCCGGGTCTCGGTGGCCGCGGCCTTCGTTTCTCCCGCTGCCGTGTGGAGCATGAAGTGGATCTCGTTCGGCGGCTTACTGGAGCCGGCAGGGTCGAGCTTCAGGTGCGGCCCGCCCACTCCGTCGGCGCAGGTCTGCTCGTGAACGTGCGCCATGTAGGTCGCGGCGGACTGCAGGCCGACGAGGTCGAGGGTGATGCTGGTGCGGTCGGGCGAGAGGAGCACCTGTCCGGACAGCGCCCGCTCGCCGGCTGGTGCCGAGTCGAGCAGCCTCAGCGCGGACGGTGCCGAAGGCTCCTCCGGCGGGCTGGCAGTTGCCGAGGAAGACGGCGAAAGCCCGGTGACGGCTGCGCGGGGAGCGGTGTCGGTGCCGCTGCCGCCGCAGGCGCTGACCAGAGCGAGCGGGATCAACAGCAGGAGTGGCGGGACACGACGGAACATGAAGAGACCTCCGAGGTAACTGAGAGTGGTTACGCGGCTCAGTAGGGCCGCGCAATCGGGTGGAGCAGCGGGGTGATCACCAGCCGAATCTGGTCGACCGCCCGCTCTGCGGGGCCGACCGGCTGGAGCAGATGGCTCAGGGTGAGCCGAACGACGACCTCGATCGCATGCGTCAGCTGGCGTTCGCCCATGTGGAGTGTTCCGTCGAGAGTCTTGGCCTCGGCTGTGATCGCGTCGATTACACGCTGGAGGACCGGCTCGGTCTGTGCGGTGAGCAGCGGTAGCAGCCCGGCATCGGATCCGTGCGCACCGGCGACGATCGCCTTGAGCAGTGCATTCTCGGCGCCGGTCCGCAAAGTGAAGTCCGCGGCCGCCGTCATGCCCGCGACAGCGTCGGATTCGTGTGCGCGCAAGCGCTCGACGATTCCGGTGATGAAGCGATTGGTCTCACGGCCCACCAGCGCCTGTCCGAGCGCCTGCTTGGCGCCGATGTCCTTGTACAGCATCTGCCGGCTGACGCCGACACGGTCGGCGACCCCCGACATGGTCACCGCCGCCCATCCCTCGCCGCAGACGATCTCCGTCGCCGCGTCCAGCAGCCGGTCGCGAAGGAGCTGGCGCACTTCGGCCTGAAAGTTGGGCACTTCGTCCATGCCCAGATGTTACATAGCTCGGCAATCTGTCGCCACTGTTGACATATAGCCTGGATTTGTATTTCATGAAGACGTAGATGAGATATGTGTCACGATGAGGAGAAGCGATGCTCGACATCAGCGAATCTGAGCGATCCCGGCGAGCGCGCGTCCCGGTTCTGTCGGAGAGCGAGGCTGCCGCGGTCCGTCGGGGCGTGCCCGATCCGGGGATCTCATTGCCGCGCGTCGCGGCACCCACCGTTCTTGTCTGGGTTGCCTCGCTTGCCGTGTGGATCGCGGCCACCTACCTCGTGCTGGGCGACTTCAGCAGATGGTGGCTGTGGCTGACCATCCCGGTGCACGCGTTCGTCACCTTCTCGATGTTCACCGTGCTGCACGAATCGACACACCACGCCGCGGGCCGGATGGGCTGGGTCAACGAGCTATTGGGCCGGTTGTCGATGCCGTTCGTCGCCGCCTGGGGCACGTACCCGCTGATCAGGTACGTCCATATCGAGCATCATCGGAACACCAACGAGGACATCCACACCGATCCCGACGCGTGGTCCGAGCACGGCCCGGCATGGCAGCTGCCGCTGCGGTGGATGACCCAGGACGCGTGGTACTTCCGGTTCTATCTGCCACGCATGGCCCGGCGTCCACGCAAGGAGGTCATCGGCCTGCTGACCAATCTGGCCGCGGTGATCGCCATCATGATCGCGCTGATCGCAACGGGCCATGGGTGGGAACTGGTGCTGATCTACCTGATTCCCCAGCGGCTCGGGCTCGGCCTCTTGGCCTGGTGGTTCGACTGGTTGCCGCATCACGATCTGGGCGTGACCGCGAAGGTCAACCGGTTCCAGGCAACGCGAATCCGCGTCGGATGGGAGCGGCTGATGAATCCGCTGATGTTCTACCAGAACTACCACCTGGTCCATCACATCCATCCGACGATTCCGTTCTACCGCTACGTGCAGGCGTGGCAGCGAACCGAGGCCGACTACCTGGACCGGGGTGCGCCCATCGCCACCGCCTGGGGCCGCGAGTTGACCTCGGCGGAGTACCGGGCGTGGCGTGAGATCGCGGAGCGGTACGACAGCGACACCGTTGGGGAACTCGTCGGCACCGACCGTCCCCGCTTCCACTCGCTGCGGGTCTCGGAGGTCCGCCCGCTGACCCCGGAGGCCGTGTCGGTCACCTTCGAGGTACCTGACGACTTGCGGGAGACTTACCGCTTTCTTCCCGGCCAGAGCATCGTGGTGCGCCATGTACTCGACGGGCAGGAGCTGCGGCGCAACTATTCGATTTGCACGGTGGCCAGCTCGGGAGTGCTTCGCATCGCGATCAAACGCGTCGACGGCGGACGATTCTCCCATCACGCCAACACAGCCCTGCGGCCCGGCGACGCGCTGGAGGTGATGCCGCCGACCGGTCAGTTCACGCTCACGGACACGCCCGCCCGGTCTCGTCACCTCGCGGCGGTCGCTGCCGGCAGCGGCATCACGCCGGTGATCTCCATCCTGGCAAGCGCTTTGACCGCCGAACCCGAGGCCCGGGCGACCTTGATCTACGCCAACCGCACCCCGGAGTCAACGATGTTCGGCCCCGAGATCGCGATGCTTACCCGCCAATTCGAGGGCCGTTTGAAGGTGCTGCACTTTCACTCCCGCGCCGAGGGCGCCGAACCCGTGCCAGGCGAACAAGAGCACGAGAGCGTCTTCGGCGGACGGCTCACACCGGCGCGGTTGGCCGAGCTGCTCGATACCCACACCAATGGCGGGCGAAGCCTGGCGGCCGTCGACGAGTGGTATCTCTGCGGGCCAGAAGAACTCACCGTAGAAGCAGCGAACATCCTTGCTGCACAACACGTGCCGGCGCAGCACATCCATCGTGAACTGTTCGTCTCCACCAACCGGACCGAACTCGCGAACGACTCCGCCGTCGTGCCCGCGAAGGTGTCGGTGACCCTGGACGGGCAGACCACCGAACTGACGACCGAGGGTGACGAATCGCTCCTGGAGGCCGTGCTACGGACCGGCCTCGACGCTCCCTACTCCTGCACCGGCGGCGCCTGCGCAACCTGCAAGGTCAGCCTGCTGCGGGGCACCGTCCACATGGAGCAGAACTACACACTCTCCGACGACGACGTCGCGCGGGGCTGGGTGCTCACCTGCCAATCGCGCCCCACCAGCGATTCCCTCCACATCGACTACGACCAGTGACCCACCGCAGCACCGCCGCCGGACTGGCTGCGGCACAGGAATACGGTGTGGTTCCACGACGGACGCCTCGACCTCCGGCATCGTGTGCTTCGAGAGGGGCGACATGTCACTGATGCCCGTGACCGATTCGATCTTTTTGCTGGCGGGTCCCGCGAGCACCCGATGCACGTCGGCGGCCTCGAGCTGTTCGTACCGCCCGAGGATGCCGGACCCGGATACGCGAAGTTGATGTATGAGCAGTTGATCGCTCAGAGGGACGTTCACCCGCTGTTCCGCAAGCGGCCCAGCCGGCCGGTGAGCAGCCTGGGCAACGTCATCTGGATCGAGGATGACGGGGTGGACCTCGACTACCACGTGCGACGCTCCGCGCTGCCCGGTCCGGGTCGGATCAGGGAGCTGTTCGAGCTGACCTCGCATTGGCACGAGTCTCTACTCGACCGTCACCGCCCGCTGTGGGAGATGCATATCGTCGAAGGTCTCGCCGACGGGCGCATCGCGGTCTACACGAAGATCCACCAGGCGCTCCTCGACGGCGTCTCGGCGCTTCGGACGCTGCAGTCAACGCTCACGGAAGACCCCGACGCACGGAACAGCCCCGCCCCGTGGAGCCCCCGGGAACGCTCCGGTCCTACCGGTCCCGGATTCGATCCGCTGAAGATGCTCCGCTCCGGTGGCCGGCTGCTCACCGATATCGCAGGTCTGGCTCCCGCCACGCTGCGGGTGGCCAACCAGGCCATCCGTGAGCGTGACCTGACGCTGCCGATGACGGCGCCGCGCACAATGTTCAATGTCTCCATCGGGGGCGCGCGCCGGGTTGCTGCCCAGTCCTGGCCGCTCGAGCGACTCCGGGCGGTGGGCAAGGCGGCCGGGGTAACGCTCAACGACGTGGCGTTGTCCATGTGCGCGGGCGCGTTGCGTGCGTATCTGCTCGAGGAGAATGCGTTTACCGGATGCACCGTTGATCGCGATGGTCCCGGTATCCCTGCGCGCGATGACCGACGAGAACGATGCCGGCGGCAATGCTGTGAGCGCCGTGCTGTGCAACATGGGCACGCACCTCGCCGATCCTGGCGACCGGCTGGGCACCGTGGTGCGGTCGATGGGTCAGGCCAAGAAGGTCATCGCCGGTATGACGCCGCTACAGACGCTGTTGATCGGTGCGTTGACCGTCGCGCCGCTGGGGCTGTCGTTGGTTCCGGGCTTCGTCGACCACACCCCGCCGCCGTTCAATGTGATCATCTCGAATGTGGCGGGCCCCAAGAAGACGATGTACTGGAACGGCGCCAGGCTGGACGGGATCTATCCGGCCTCGGTTGTGACGGACGGTCAGGCCTTGAACATCACACTGGTCAGCAACGGCGACTCGCTGGACTTCGGGGTGACGGCCTGCCATCGGGCCGTGCCGCACCCGCAGCGGATCCTGACCTACCCGGAGGACGTGCTGGTCGAACTCGAGCACGCCACCGGCGCCGAGTCCGGCCGCGGGGCTGGCGATGAGATGACGAATTTGGCGATGAGGCCGGTGAACGTACACACCTCGAAACCAAGTGTCCGGTCTCGTCCTCGCAGTGAGTCTGAACATCACCCCCCCTCGCGCTGCGCATGAACCACATCGTGGTGCGATTCCCGCTGCAATCGATTGTGGATTCGATGCTCACCTGCCAATTGCCCTACGCGCCTTTCCATCCACATCGACTACGACCAATGACCCACGCAGCACCGAACCCCGCCGCAGGAGGCAACAATGAGCGACATCCCGACGAACGGGTACACCGCCCCGAAGATCCGTGCGGCTGCTGTCCAGCTCGAGGGCGTCGTAGGCCGCGGTGCTGAGAACCTCCAACGCCTCGAGAAGATGATCGTCGAGGCGGCCGAGAAGGGCGCCAAGCTCATTGCGATGCCCGAATTCTGCACATCCCCGCTCCCCTTCCGGCCGGAGGTCCACAGCACCGTCTTGCCCCGGGACAACAACGCGGTGGACATGTTTCAGACGCTCGCGAAACGCTACCGATGCCACATCGGCGGATCCATGCTCATCGCCGACAAAGGTGACATCTACAACCGCTACCACTTCTTTGAGCCCGGCGGCCAGGTACACACCCACGACAAGGACCTTCCGACGATGTGGGAGAACGCCTTCTACGGCCCTGGGAAGGACGATGGTGCCTTCGATACCGATCTTGGAGGTGTGGGGGTGGCCAGCTGCTGGGAGCTCATACGCACCCAGACCGTGCGACGCCTGTTGGGCCGCGTCGATGTGGCGGTGACGGGGACGCATTGGTGGACGCTGCCCTCGAACTGGGGCGATCTGACGGACCGCGTGTTTGCGCCACTGGCGCAATACAATCGCTATCTGTCCGAAAACGCTCCGGCCGAGTTCGCGCGTCGGTTGGGTGTGCCGGTGGTGCAAGCATCGCATTGCGGCAGTTTCCGCACCGATTTCATGATCGTTCCAGGTATCCCAATTGCGCCGCCGTACGAGACCACATTCGTGGGCGGAACGCAGATCGTTGACGCGCAGGGACGGGTCCTCGCCCAGCGACGAACGTCCGAAGGCCCCGGCGTCGTCGTTGCCGAGATCGAACTCCAGGCACGCGAACCACAGGTGCCACTGGAGTACCGATTCTGGATCCCGGAACTCCCCCTGTCCCTGCGCGCGTACTGGCACCAACAGAACGCCTGCGCGAAGCTCTACTACCGGCGTCGAGGACGCGCAGCCGGACTGGCTGCGGCACAAGACTACGGTGATGTCCTACGACAGAAGCCTGGACTTTCGGCATCATCATGTGCCACAGAACTGGCCGAACATCCAGTGACCGAGCGAGCATCGAATGCAGACTCCAAGCGCGAAACCGCCGGCGGGAAGTGAAAATTGCCGTGAGGCTGAAGACCGTGGTCCTCGCGGTGGGGCGCATGAACTATGCCGCGGTGCGGTTCCCGCTACAGCTCATCGAGGACACCGCGATGTCCCGTCTCGATCAGCGGGCGCCGCTGCGACTGGCCTACGAAAGCCTGCTCGCCACTGCCGATGGTGCTGCCGAGCGCCTGCTCGGTGACGAGCCCGCAGGCGCGCGCGACGCCGTGCTCCGTGAAGGGGCCACGGTAGTCCCGATCCAGAGCGCCGCACGGCGACGGCATAACGAACGCATGCGGGCCGCTGGGGGTTCGGCCGACAAGCGCACGGCCGCGGAGAAGGCGCGCACGAGGGCAGCGGACGAGAAGCGGCGAGTGCAGCGGCCGGCTGCGCAGCGCGCGAAGATCGCGAAGGAGCGGAAGGAGCGAGCAGCCCGCCGCTGTCGCCCAGCAGGTGGCCTGGTGATTCCTCAGCGTACGAGTATCGGTCTTGGACGTGCATGACGGCTTGCTGAACGGCTCACTCGAGAGAGCGGTCGTGGCACGATTGGCCGGCATGGAACAGGGTGACCGTATGTCCTCGATCTTTGTGGTCCGCAACAGAAGTAAATCCCCTTGGCGGCCTCAACCCGAACGAGTGATCGTAGTCCTGCGGGCAATCATTGTTGCCGGCATGGCGGCGCTGGTCATCTTTGGATCGCCGATCAATCGGACGAATGCCCCACTCGCCACCGTAACCCTCATTTGCGGGGCAATCTATGCCGGTGCTGTCCTCATCGCGGGCCTGCAGGGGCGACGGATCTTTCAGGATTTGACAACAGTTCTCGACGCCGCATTGACGAGCACACTCATCGCGGCAACCGGTGGCGCGGACAGCCTGATGGTAGCCGTCTTACCGCTGGCGATTCTCGCCGCTGCGGCAACGCAGGGACTACGCAGGGCCGTGGTTGCAGCATTTCTCACCGGTTCGACGTATACAACTGTCGTTTTCCTCACCCCTCGTCCGGTGATCGCGTGGCATGACAAGTTGGAGGCCGGCTTGTGGTGGTCGGGATGCCTCGTTGTCACCGCGGTGCTTGCGGGAATACTGAAGCATCTTCTCGATGCCGAACACAACAGGCTGATCGACACGCGAGCGGAGGCATTGGCAGACCGGATTGCTATCGAGGAAGAGCGTGATCTTCGCGCTCGATTGCTCGCTTCACAGCAAGCAAAGGACGATGGGTTACGGGTGGTGATCCATGAATTTCGGACTCCTGTTTCGTCTTTGGCTGCCCTTGCCCGGTCGCTTGAAACGCTCGGCAGGCTCACCCCCGACGAACGTGAACGAGCCATTGCTCTCATATCAGCGCACGCCGTACATCTTTCGGAGATGCTGGAGGGGCTGGCTGACAGTGCCGTGCAGACAGGGGATCCCCGTGGCGCTGCGAGGATCAAAGATGTGGCCCTGAAGGGGCTTGCCGAGCAAGTGTGGGATGCTGCGTCGAAGCAAGGGATGACCGGCACAGTTCATGTCGACCCGATTGACGCGGTGGTGCGATGCGACGTGGTTGGTCTCCGTCGAGTACTGACAAATCTGGTCGAGAATGCCCACCTTCATGGCGGCGACTCTCCCGTTGAACTCGACCTCGTCGCGACACCAAATGCCCTCATGGCGCAGGTGCGCGACCGTGGGCCTGGAATTGCCCTCCAACCCGCTTCCGTTGCGGGGCCCGGGCGCGCCGGCGTCGGTGACCAAGCCGGCAAACCCAACCTGGGTTTATGGATTGTCGAGCAGGTCGTGTCCGGAATGAACGGAACCTTCTCGTTATCCGACCGACCCGGGGGCGGCCTCGTGGCCCGCGTCGTGATCCCGATTCACTGATACCTGCCAACCCGCGCCTGGCGTGGACATGTGTGGCCCGGATGGGCCAACGGTGGCGCTCCTGGCCCGCGCGGTGATCCGCATCACTGATGGATGCTCTTCTCCAGAACGTCCATCGGAGGAGTCGCAGTGAAAACCAAGGCAGCAGTGTTGTGGGGACAGCACGAGGATTGGATCGTCGAAGAAGTTGAACTCGATGAACCCAGAGCCAACGAAGTGCTGGTCAAAATGAGTGCGAGTGGGCTCTGCCACTCCGACGAGCACCTTGTCACCGGCGACATCCCGGTTCCGTTTCCCGTCGTAGGAGGACACGAAGGCGCAGGAGTGATCGCCGGCGTGGGACCAGGAGTGACTGAGGTCGCCGAGGGTGACCCGGTGGTGTTGTCGTTTCTCCCCGCGTGCGGACGTTGTACCTACTGTGCCCGCGGAAAGACGAATCTGTGCGATCTCGGTGGTTCCATCATCCTCGGTCCCCAAATTGACGGTACCTACCGATTCCATGCCCGCGGACAGGACATCGGACAGATGTGCGTTCTAGGTACCTTCAGTGAGTACACAGTCGTCCCGGTCGCGAGCGTGGTGAAAGTCGATCAGGGATTTCCGCTCGACAAGGCGGCCTTGGTCGGTTGTGGCGTCACCACCGGGTTCGGGTCAGCTGTGCGCACCGCGCGACTCCAGGCAGGCGACACCGCCGTCGTCTTGGGGGCCGGCGGGATCGGTAGCAATGCAATCCAAGGCGCTCGGATTGCTGGTTGTCGATACATCATTGCGATCGACCCCATTGATTTCAAACAGAAAATGGCACGCGAGTTCGGTGCGACACACACCTTCGCCACGATTGATGAGGCGTGGCCGGTGATAGCAGATATCACCCGCGGTCAGCTGGCCGATGCCTGCATCATCACCACCGATGTTGCCGAAGGCCATCACATTCTTCCCGCGCTGTCTGTGGTCGGCAGAGGCGGAAGGGTCGTTGTGACCGCCATAGGGCACCCCGGAGAGGAGCAAATTTCTACGTCTCTCTTCGAACTCACGTTGTACGAAAAGTCAATCATGGGATCCCTTTTCGGCTCATCGAGTGCTCAGCAAGATATCCCTCGACTCCTCGAACTCTACAACCTTGGCCAACTGAAACTCGACGAATTGGTGACCACAGAGTACGAACTCGAGGACATCAACAAGGGGTACGAAGACATGCGCGAAGGCCGAAATATCCGCGGGCTCATCCGCTTCTGACGTGTTCTTCTGTTGAAAGGTAAAGTGGCCATGCACACTGACGTTGACGTGCTCTTCGTAGGCGCAGGACCCGTTGGTATTTATGGGGCGTACTACGCGGGCTTTCGCGGATTGTCGGTGGCGGTGGTTGATTCACTACCCACCCCCGGCGGACAGATATCGGCGATGTATCCCGAGAAGATGATCTACGACATCGCCGGGTTCCCCTCAGTGCGCGGTCAATCTCTGGTCGAGGGGTTGCTGGAGCAGGCCGCTCCTTTCTCTCCGAAGTATCTGCTCGGCCAGCAGGCGTGCGAGCTTTCACAGACCGGCAGCCAGTGGGAAGTAACCACCTGTACTGGAGCACGAATACGCGCCTCGGCGGTAGTGATTACCGGTGGAGTCGGAGCTGTTACCCCTCGTAAGCTCGCTAACGGCGAGGACTATGTCGATCGCGGATTGCACTATTTCGTGCCACAGCTCGATGTTCTCGACGGACAGGATGTTGTGATCACAGGCGGCGGAGACTCTGCCGTCGACTGGGCACTGGCCTCAGTCGAGCGAGCTCGCAGCACAACGCTTGTTCACCGCCGCCAGCAATTCCGCGCTCATGCACACAGTGTGAATCTCCTCCGACAGAGTTCGTGCGTTCAGATTCTTGATGCACACGTCTCCGCCATCGGCGGACAACAGAAGGTCGAATCCGTCGAGGTCTCGGTCAAAGGTTCGGACGACGCTCTGGTGCTGCCGTGCTCGCTGGTTGTGGCGGCCCTGGGTTTCACGATGCAGCTCGGGCCCCTAGCGGATTGGGGTCTCACCCTGGAAGACCGAGCGATCAGGGTTGACACCGCCATGCAAACCAGCCGCGCCGGAGTTTTCGCCGCCGGCGACATTGCAACCTATCCGGGCAAGGTCAAGTTGATTGCGGTGGGCTTTGGCGAGGTGGCCACGGCGGTCAACAACGCTGCAGCAATATTGCAGCCCGATGTTGGTCTGGCTCCCGGGCACTCGAGTGACTCCGCGTTTGTCGTCAGCGCCGGAGTCTAGTTCCCCTCTAGCAAAGGAGACCCTGATGGGTTTCGTAATCGGCGACCCCTGTGTCGACATCATGGACAAAAGCTGCATAGAAGAATGCCCGGTGGACTGCATCTACGAGGGCGACCGAATGCTCTACATTCACCCCACCGAGTGCATCGACTGTGGCGCATGTGAGGCCGTCTGCCCGGTTGAGGCTATTCGTCCGATGCAGCGGCTGCCGGATGAATGGAAGCCGTTCAAAGCGGCTGCAGCCGAGCTATTTTCCGAGGTGGGCAGTCCGGGAGGTTCACCGAACATCGACCAACCGCTACCGGATCCTCAGTTCACACGGAACTACAACAAATAACAATCACTCCGAGTGCAGATCACCTTCTCTTGGGTACGGGGGCCTGCGCGCACCTGAAAGGAAATATCATGGGTTCATCAATTGCTCACAACGGACGCACGGGATTCGGCAGCCTGCGGCCAGGTGGCCTCAATTTCCAAAATTTCCCTATGAAGATGTTTTTCAAGGGAAACACCAAGTTCTGGAACCCGGCAGACGTCGACTTCAGTCAAGACCGTGAAGACTTCGCCGCCATGAGCGAGGACGAGCAGTACATGACGCTCGCTCTCGGAGCGCAGTTTCTCGCCGGCGAAGAATCGGTCACACAGGATTTGCAGCCATTTGCCTCGGCAATGGCAAGCGAAGGACGGCTCGGCGACGAGATGTTCCTCACCCAGTTCATGTTCGAGGAAGCCAAGCACGTCGTCGGATTTCGCCGATTCTTTGATGCCATCGGACACTCGGGAACCGACTTGCACCAGTATTTCGAGAACAGCGCGGCATACCAGCAGATCTTCTACACGGAGCTACCCAAGTCGCTGTATGCGTTGGAGACGGACCCGTCACCCGCGAATCAAATCCGCGCGAGCGTAACCTATAACCATGTCGTGGAGGGATGTCTTGCCCTCACGGGATATTTCGCTTGGGCTCAGATGTGTGAGAGTCGCGGAATACTTCCCGGCATGCAGACTCTGATCAAGCGTATCGGAGATGATGAGCGGCGTCACATGGCCTGGGGGACATTCACCTGTCGCCGGCACGTTGCTGCTGACGACAGCAACTGGGACGTGGTCGACGAACGGATGCAGGAATTGATGACCCCCGCACTGGGTGTGATCGTGAACCTGTTCGAGCACTTCGAAGGCCGCGACGTCCCGTTCGGAATCTCGATCGACGAAATGACGGACTATGCGCTTGACAAGCTGAATCGCCGCATGGAGTCGATCGAGAGTGCCCGTGGCGTCGATCCGGCGGGAATTGATTTGGACTATTCGCCAGATGATCTCGAAGAGCAGTTTCACGTCGAAGATCAGGCTGCTATTGCCGATTCAGTCTCGCGACGTAGGGACGCAGCGTGAATCAGATGTCGGTGATTGCGGTGTAGCACCGGTACCGTCGCGTCGTGAGGCGGCGGTGCCGTGTGAGCGATGAGAGAGTGGCGGACACCCGACCAGCACACCCGCTTCATCCAACGAGGAGTAGATGATGACTAGAGGCACTGAATACCGTCAGATGTCGACCCTACCGCCAGGCGTCGACCGTACCCGCCGGCTGACTTGGTTCGCCCTGGCCAGCTCGATCCTCGCCATGTTCTCGGCGAGTTTCTGGGCAGTGACAAACGTTCTGGCACTGGGAGGCAAGGTCGGAGGGGGCGTCGGGGTCGGCGCTCTCATCGCTACGGCGGCCCTCGGCGTAATCGCGGGGATAGCTGGACTGCTCGGTAGCCGCTCACCCACTCCGCAGTACGTCTCGAGTAGGCGATACGGAGTGCCGAACTCGATCTCATGACCGGCCCATTGCTAATCCTCCTGCACGGGAACCGAAGTGGGCAGGCCTGGAGACCTTCTGGTTCCCACACATTTCACGGAAGTAGATATTGGTGATCGAAGAGTCCGAAGCCCGAGCGTCGAAGGAAGCGGCGGTCATCGATGCTGTACGTGTGGCACCCGCAGCTCTCGGCGGGTTCTTCGCAACGGGACTCGACACGTTGCGCCTGACGTTTCGCAGGCCCTTTCAGGTGCGAGAGTTCGTCCAGCAGGCATGGTTCATCGCGAGCGTTTCGATTGTCCCCACGCTCCTCATGGCGATTCCGTTCTGTGTCATGGTGATCTTCCAGATCAATGTTCTACTCAACGAGATTGGCGCCATCGATCTGAGCGGTGCAGGAGCCGGTGTCGCTGTGATCCGTGAAATCGGTCCGATTGTCACGGTTCTCGCGGTTGCGGGGGCGGGCGCTACTGCCATCTGCGCCGACATCGGTTCTCGCAAGATTCGGGAAGAGATCGACGCTATGGAAGTTCTGGGGATCGATCCGATTCAGAGACTGGTTGTCCCGAGAGTTCTGGCTTCCATGGTCATTGCGCTGTTCCTGAATGGCCTGGTGACAACGGTGGGTTTGGCCGGCGGATATCTCTATGCGGTCTTCCTCCAGGGAGCAACCCCCGGGCAGTTCGTCACCAGCATCTCCATTCTCACGGGAATACCGGACCTGCTCATCAGTGAGCTGAAGGCCGCGGTGTTCGGAATTCTCGCCGGCATCGTCGCGTGCCACCTCGGGCTCAACGCAAAGGGCGGACCGAAGGGAGTGGGCGACGCCGTAAATCAGACGGTGGTGTTCAGCTTCGTCCTCCTGTTCCTGGCCAACGCCATCATCACCACGCTGTCTCTGCACTGACAGCGCCGAAAGTGACGGAATCAACTGTGTCAACGTCGTTCGCGAGCATAGAAAAGACCGGCCGCGGCTACGCCATGCGCCGATTGGTCGACCCACCTGTTGACGGGTTGGTCGAACTCGGGCGCCAAGTTGCCTTCTTCGGGCGCGGGATCGGTCACATCCCTCAGACGGTGCGGCGCCACCCTCGTGAGATTCTGCGGTTGCTGGCCGAAGTGAGTCTCGGAACTGGTGCCTTGGCGGTGATCGGTGGCACGGTAGTGGTCATTTCGTTTCTCACTGCGGCCGCGGGGTACGAAGTCGGCCAGCAAGGGAGCAGCTCGCTGGGGCGTGTCGGTGTCGAGGCGCTGTCCGGCTTCATTTCCGCCTTCTTCAATACCCGCGAAGCGATCCCGGTTATCGCGGGGGTCGCGTTGACCGCCACCGTGGGAGCTGGCTTCACCGCTCAGCTCGGGGCGATGCGGGTCAGCGAAGAGATCGATGCACTCGAGGTGCTGTCGGTGCCGTCGGTGCCGTACCTGGTGACTACTCGCATTTTGGCCGGTCTCATTGCGGTTGTTCCCCTCTTCGCGATTGCGCTCTTCATGGGTTACGCATCCACCGAGTTCGTATCGATCTTCATGTCGGGTCAGTCCAGCGGAACCTATACCCACTACTTCAATGTATTCTTGGTGCCCAGTGACGTATTATGGTCGCTCGCAAAGGTTCTCCTGATGTCACTTGTAGTGATGGCCGTGCATTGCTACCACGGTTACACGGCATCGGGCGGTCCGGCCGGAGTAGGACGGGCTGTCGGGCGCGCAGTGCGCACCTCACTTATCGCAATTATGGTGGTCGATCTCCTTGTCGGCATAGCGGTGTATGGCGGAGTGAACTCCACCGTGCGGTTCTCGGGGTGACGCATGACTGATTCCCGAAACCTCGGCAGGACAACCCATGCAGCACTCGGAACTGCGCTGATCGCCGTACTCGCCGTGGTCACGGCCGTCTGCGTCGGCTTCTACAACGGCACGTTTGAAAAGACCACTGCCATCTATCTTTTGACCGATAGAGCCGGGTTGCTGATGGAGCCCGGCTCGGACGTAAGGATTCGGGGCGTCGTGGTCGGGCGCGTTGCCGCTGTCGACCACGACGTACAAGGGGTACGCCTGACCATGGATATCGACCGAGCTCGCGCCGAGCAAATACCTATCAACGTGAACGCCGAAATCAGTCCGACGACGATCTTCGGCAGAAAGTCGGTGGAGCTGATGATGCCGGAGAAACCTTCGACGACCCCCGTCTCCGCCGGCACGATCCTGGGCGCCGATGTCACGGTCGAGGTCAACGACACGTTCGCTACCTTGCTCTCGGTACTGAAGACCGTGGAACCGCAGAAGGTCAACACCACGCTGACAGCGCGGGCAACGGGGCTCGATGGTCGTGGGTCTCAACTTGGTCAGGTGTTGACCAACCTGAACTCCTACCTGGGCGAGTTCAACCAGGTCATGCCTGCGCTGCAGCGGGACATACCGCTGGCCGCGGACAATTTCGGCACCCTTGCGGATGTCGCTCCCGACTTGCTCCGAACGATCGACAACTTCTCCGCCACCAGCGAGACGGTGGTCGAGAGCCAGACGCAGCTCAACGCGTTCCTGCTCAGTTTCACCGAATTCGGCAACAGCGGAACCGATGTTGTTACTCAATCCGGAGACCCGTTGATCGAGGCAATGGACGCACTGACCCCGACGACGGCGCTGTTGGCCGACTATTCCCCGCAGTACCCGTGCTTCTTCGCGAGCCTGAACCAGTCGAGGCGCTATCTCGAACGCGCCTTTGGTGGCGGACGTCCCGGCTTGAACATTCAAGCCACCGTTCTCATGGGAGATCCACCCTATGAGGGCCCGAACGACCTGCCTGTGGTGGGTGCGGACAATCCGCCGAGCTGCTACGGATTCCCCCGGTCCGAATCGAGTCCCCCGCCGGGGCACATAAATTTCAACGACGGCAGCCACGCCTATCGCGAGGAGATGTCCCCAGCTGATCTCCTCGGCTCGGCCCCTTTCGCCGATCTACTGTTCGGACCGATTCGATGATCGCCAAGCATGCGGGGACGAAGCTGCTCGTCTTCATCGTCGTCACCTCAATGGTCACCTTGGGGCTGGCCACTCTCATCGGCAACGTCCGGTTCGGTGCGAGCAGGACTTACGGCGCATTCTTCGAGGACGCGTCGGGCCTCAAGGCCGGCGAAGACGTGAAGATTGCGGGTGTGCCGGTCGGAAAGGTGAAGTCGATTGCGCTACAGGAGGGTGGACAAGCGCTGGTCCGATTCACCGTATCGAGCGAGAGTTCGGTCTCCGCCGAAGCGGGCGTGGCGATCAAGTACAAGAATCTCATCGGTGACAGGTATCTGGAGGTCGACAACGGGAAGATGCCGTCGATTCCTCGCGGGGAGGACGACCCGGTGCCGGCAGCACAAACCACCCCGGCACTGGATCTCGATGCGCTGGTCAACGGTTTCCGGCCGCTGCTGCAGGGGCTGAACCCCGAGGAGACGAACGAGCTCTCGGCTTCGCTGGTCCAAGTGCTCAATGGTCAAGAGCAGAGCGTTGGCGCATTGGTCAGGCATATCGGCACCTTGTCGAACGCGCTTGCCGACAGAGACCACGCCATTGGAAGTGTGGTCACCAATCTGAACGCCACACTGTCCACGGTCAACAGCCGTGGAGAGCAGTTCGGCACCGCCATCGACCAGTTGCAGCAACTTGTCAGTGGCCTCAGTGCTGACAGCGAGCGGATCGCGGCATCGATCGAGAGGATTGACGAGGGCAGTCGCACGGCAGCTGACCTGCTTGCCGCGTCCCGAGTATCGTTGAAAGAAGACATAATGCAACTCGATTTACTTGCCACAAACCTGAATTCGAGAACAGACACCCTGAACCTCGTACTGGCCAAACTGCCGGAAATTTACCGAATGGTTGGACGAAGCACGAGCTACGGCAGTTTCCTGAACTTCTTCGTGTGCGGACTCGCGATCAAGTTTCCAGCACCTGGTGGGTCAGAGGCGACCCCTATGTTCACCGCGGCAGCAGAAAGGTGCCGCTAGACATGAGGCCGTTCTCGGACCGCAATCCGGTCAAGCTGGGACTGGCAGGTGCGGGAGGGATGATCGTGGCGTTGGTTCTTGTCTTCAACTACGAATCCGTCCCCGGGATCGATAACTCGGATCGTTACGTAGCCCAATTCGCTGACACCGGTGGGCTATACACGGGTGATGGCGTGCAGATCAGCGGGGTCGATGTGGGAACGGTCACCGACATCGAACTACGCGGCGACCACGTCGACGTGACATTCACCGCCGACCCGAAGGCGACTCGTTTGGGATCCGCGACGTCTGCGGCTATCAAGGTCGAGACGGTTCTGGGCCGACGATTCCTCGATGTCGAGCCCCGTGGTGACGGAGAATTGGAGGACGGCGACACGATTCCGCTCGACCGGACTACCTCGGCGTACGACCCGTCCGATGCGATCTCCGACCTGACAGATCAGCTATCGGATACCGATGTGCCACAAGTTGAGTCGGCACTGGACTCGGTGTCGCACGTGATCGACGAGCTTTCTCCTGATCTGCGCGCGTCGGTTGAAGGTGTCGCCAGACTGTCGGAGACCGTGTCCTCGAGAGATAGCGAGATACGTCGATTGTTCACCGAATCCGATGCGCTGGGCGGGATCCTTGCGACCCGTAACGAAGAGTTCACCAAGCTGCTTGGAGATGGTCGAGTGCTGTTCGACGTACTCAATCAGCGTGCGGCTGCGATCGACAGCATTCTGGGACAAGTTCAGAAACTCAGCGACGAACTGTCGGGGCTCGCGCAGGAGAATGAAGCGACGATCGGTCCGATGCTGGATGAACTCCACGCGGTCCTCACCACTCTCAACAACAATCGTGACAACCTCGACCTGGCCCTGCAAAGGGTGCACCCATTCGCCAGGCAACTCGGCGAAGCGCTCGGCAGCGGCCCATTCGTGTCCTTCATGCTGCAAAACATCCTTCCAACCAACCTGCAAGGGCAGCTTCCCGGCAGCCTAGGAGGCCCGCACCGATGAGCAATCATAATCTGCTCCGAACTGGCAAGTTTTCGCTGAAGATCCGGGCTGTCGGTGCCGTCGTCATCCTTGCCTCGGTGGCGAGCGGCCTCGTTTATGCCCAGAGCCTGCAGTCCGAAACACACGTTGCGGCGTACTTTCAGAATTCGATCGGACTCTACGAAGGGGATCGCGTGATGTTGCGGGGCGTCCCCGTGGGCGCGGTGAGCAAGATCGAGCCTGCCGGTGACCAGGTGAAGGTCGAGTTCAGCTTCGACAGCAGCTACCCGGTTCCCGCGGATGCAAGGGCAGCGATCGTTGCACCAACATTGGTGACAGGGCGCTATATTCAGCTCTCGCCGACCTATGTCGATGGCGCTACCCTCGGTGATGGCGCGGAAATTCCGCTGGACCGCACAGTCGTGCCGGTAGAGTATGACGAAGTCAGAGCTCAGCTCGATGAACTCGTGACAACTCTTGGCCCTGACGGACTCAATGGCGATGGGTCGGTCAGTCGCCTGCTCGATACCTCAGCGCAAGCGCTCGATGGGAACGGATTCGCCGTTCACGACGCCATGACCAATCTCTCCGATGCCACCGAGACTCTGAAGACCGGCGCGCCGGACCTATTCGGCACGGTCAAGAACCTGCAGGTGTTCGTCAGCAACCTCTCGGCGAGCGATCGGGAGCTCGCCGGATTCAGTTCCGAACTGTCCTCGTTGTCACATCTGCTCAACAACAACAGGACCGAACTCGATGCTGCACTGAACAGCGTGGTGGCGATGCTCCCGAGAGTCGAGAAATTCGTGTCTGATAACCGAGGACGCCTGACAACCGACGTCTCTGCGCTCACCGACGTTACGCGCGTTCTCGCCGAGCGGCAGGACGAGATCGCGCAAACGCTTCACGTCGCACCCACTGTGCTCGCGGATCTGTACAACATCTACGATCCCGATTCCAATTCGCTCACCGGTGCATTGGCCGCACCTGACCTGCCCGAGCCCGTGTCGCTGATCTGCGCACTGTTGACGACGGTGGATGCTCCCGACGATCAGTGTGTCCGAGTCGCAGAGTCATTCGGAGTTTCGTTCGATTCGGCATTGAAGGAGCAGGTCGCACGGCAGGGCATTCCGGCCCTTCCTGTTGTTCCTGCTGCTAGCCAGCCACAAGGCTTGGCCGATCTGTTGATTCCGACCGGCGGTGCCAAATGATGGGACGTTCGAGAGGGATCGCACAGACTGCCCTGTTGGCCGCGGGTGTTGTGTTGATGGCAACCGGATGCCGGTTTGACGGGGTCAATTCTCTGCCACTCCCGGGCAGCAAGGTTGACGGAGACAGCGTCACCATCACCGTGGAGCTTGCCAACGCGCAGAATCTTGTCGGCAACTCGCTGGTCAAGGCTGACAACGTCAACGTCGGCACGATCCGGGGAGTGACGCTGGACGGATCAACGGCGAGACTGGAGGTCGAGTTGAGCGCGAACGCATCGGTTCCAGCCGACGCGATTGCGACCCTCGCGCAGACGAGTGTGCTCGGCGCTCAGTATCTCGAACTGTCGTCACCTCCGAACACGGACCGCACGATACTTCTGGAGGACGGTGACACGATTCCTCTCGCGCGCACCTCGCAGTACCCGGTGGTGGAGGAGGTGCTGTCGGCGCTTTCGCTCGTGCTCAACGGTAGTGGTCTGCAGCAGATTCGGACGATCATGGTCGAACTGAACACCGGAATGGGTGGAAATGAGGAGGAAATCCGCAGCGTTATCGGCGAGCTGGAGACCTTCATCGGTGGCCTGGATGCGCAGCGGGACAACCTGATCACCGCGATCGACAGCATGGACCGACTGGGCGGCGAACTAGCCGAACAGACCGAAACCATCGACAGAGGGATAGCAACCATCCAGCCAGCCCTCGGGGTCCTCGAACAGCAACGAGCACAGCTGACGACCATGCTGACCAGTCTTGGCAACTTCGGTGAGGCCGCGCATCGGGCACTCGGCAGCAGCCGCGACGATATCGTCGCGAATCTCCAGTCTCTCCAACCGACGTTGACGCAGTTGGCCGCGGCAGGGACTGAGCTCCCCGACTCACTGCCAGTCGCGCTGAGTCCCCCGTTCCCGGTGACCGCAGCCGACAAGGGCTTTCGGGGCGACTATCTCAATCTCTTCTTGACGGTGGACCTCAGCGTGGAGGCCTTCACGGAGAAGGTCATTCCGAGCATTCCCCTCGACAGGATCGGTCAACTGGCTCTGGCCCGGCAAGCGGTGAATCCGATTACTGCACCGTTTGCGGCAGCGGGCGCATCGCCGCCGCCGATCCGTCCCGGAACTGCTATGCAGCCTCCATCCGCAGGCCCCGGGCAGGAAGGTCAACCCCGATGATCAGATCGAAGTTGGTGCGTGCTCAGCTGGTGGTGTTCGCGTTGCTCGGGGCGGTCAGCCTCGCGTACGGCATCACTAATTACATCGGTGTCCAGCGCATTACAGGCATCGGCACCTATTCCGTGACGGCGGACTTCACCGAATCCGGGGCTCTCTACCCCGGCGGAATCGTGACGTACCGAGGGATAGACATCGGTCTGGTGAAAGACGTGACGCTCACAGACGATGGTGTGCGAGCGCACCTGCAGCTGGACTCCTCGATCAGCGTTCCCGACGGGACGCGAGCCCGAGTGAGAAGCATGTCTGCAATCGGTGAACAGTATGTGGATCTCATGCCGGAAGCCGACGCCGGCGTGTACCTCACTGACGGCAGTTCGATCCCAGTCGAACGAACCGCCGTGCCCGTGCAGGTTTCGGCGCTGCTGAACAATACTCAGAGCTTGTTGTCCTCGATTCCCAAGGACTCCTTGCGCACGGTGATCGACGAGAGTGCCGACGCTTTCGGCGGCACCGGATCCTCCCTGGCGCGCCTGATCGAATCGTCGGGGCCCCTGCTCGAACTGGCACAAGCTGAGATCGGTCCGACGAAGACTCTGGTCACCGACCTGGAGCCGCTGCTCGAAACGGGAAATGAGATCAAAACAGATCTACAGAATGTCGCCGGGGACCTGGCGTCATTCACCGAACAACTTGCGCTGAACGACAGTCAGATTCGTCAGACCCTGGAGAGCGGTCCCGCCTTCGCGAATGCCGTTGCAGGTACCCTGCGGGACGTCCAGCCGACCTTGCCGATCCTATTGTCGAACCTTCACTCGGTCGGACAGGTACTCAGTGTGAACGTTCCTCAGCTGCAGCAGATACTCGTGGTCTATCCGGCGTTCTCCTCGGCTGCCAACTACAGCGTCTCTGCGAGCGGATTTCAGACCGACGACGATATCTACAAAGCTCAAGTGCCACTCGACGTCAAGCTCGGAAACACGCTGAACCCGCTGCCATGCACGGAGGGGTATCAAGGCACCCAGCGCCGAGACCCCGGAGACACCAGCCCACAGGAGCTGGCGGGAGCACCGTACTGCACTCTGCCGCAGGGTGATCGACGCGTCGCTCGTGGCGCCCGCAACGTGCCCTGCGCAACAGATTCTTCCGTCCGCACGGCTGATATCGCCGAGTGTCCACGAGGATTGCCCTCGACATGGGACTCGTCAGTCCCGCCGACACAACCGCAGAACCACCCGATCGAATCGGGGACCCCGGCAGCTGTCCCGTACGACCCGATTTCGGGGAAGTTCAGGGCTCTTGATGGACAGAGCTACACAATCGATATCCCGGCCGATAGCCAGGATGTCACGAAGGAAGCGGAATCATGGCAGGACATGCTGATCAACTAGAGGAAATCGACAAGGCTGCGGCACGGAACCACGGGGAAGATGTCCAATTGCCTCTGGCTGATCGTCACGACGCCATCGGGTGTCGGCTCTCCCGTACCGGAATAGCGGTGCCGGTGCTCGGCGCTCTGTTGATATCTCTGCTGGTGGGCACATCTGTTCTGACGATCAGCTTACGAGCGGGGCAGGCCGAGGCCGAGCGTAACGAACTGATAATCCGAACGGCCCACGAAGTCGTCGGAAACCTGGTGACTCTCAACCATGAGAGCGCCCAGTCGGATATGGACAGGATTACGTCGAGCTCGACCGGCACATTTCGGGATCAATTCACCGATGCTGGAGGCACGTTCGCGAGTGTGCTGTCCGACGGACAGGTCGACTCCATCGGAGAGGTGAAGGAGGCCGGCCTCGTGTCTGCCGATGACTCCGGGGCAGTGGTGCTCGCTGCGGTGTCGTCGAATGTCAAGAACAGTGCCGCCCCGCAAGGGGAAGAAAGGGTGTATCGAATGAAGGTCAGTCTGTCGAAAATCGATGGCGCCTGGCTGGTCTCTGACGTGGAGTTCGTCTCGTGACCACCGAACAGGATATCACCAGTAACTCGGAGAAGGAACCACGCGCACGCCGCGGTGCGCGGCGCCGTGTCAAGACCATCCTGGGCGCGATTGTTCACTTGCCGAGGAAGTCGGCGTTCTGGGTGAATGGGTGGCCTCGTCGCCGGCGAAACTGCGTTGCAATCGTACTGTCGGTCATGGTGGTGGCTGGCGCAGTGGGCTGCGTTGCGTTGTACCAGAAGGTTGATGAACGGGGTCAGACCCAGGCGGCAGGAGACTCGGCCAGCTCTCAGATCCCAGGCCGGCTGGAATCGACCCTCTCCTATGACTATCGCAGTGTCGAGAGCGACCTTGCATCCGCGACGGACAACCTGACTGGTGATTTCAGGAAGGAATTCGAGTCCCTCGGCAAGGAAATCATCACCCCAGTGGCCCGGGACCGAGAAGTCGTCACGGCCGCGACGGTGGTCGAAAGTTCGGTTGTTTCCGCGAATCCGGGGGAGGTGACGATTCTTGCATTCGTCAACCAAACCACGACCAGGAAGGACGCTCCCGAGCAACGACTGGACGGCAGTCGGGTGCGGGTCAGAGCGACAGAGCGGGATGGTCAGTGGCTGATCTCCGAGATCACGCCGCTCTGACCGGTCGAGTTGGCAGAAATTTCCCTTGGAGTGTGTGGAGGTAAGCGGTGGGTGTCGAGTTATCCGTCGAGGGGCTGACCAAGTCATTCGGCTCACAGAAGATCTGGGAAGACGTCTCGCTGACCCTCCCGCAGGGCGAGGTGAGTGTGCTTCTCGGTCCGTCCGGCACCGGTAAGTCGGTGTTCCTGAAGTCGCTGATCGGCCTGTTGCGCCCCGAGCGCGGCTCGATCGTGATCGATGGCACCGACATCCTGGAATGCTCGTCGAAGGAGCTCTACGAGATTCGCAAGCTATTCGGTGTGCTGTTCCAGGATGGTGCCCTGTTCGGGTCGATGAACCTGTTCGACAATGTTGCGTTCGTCCTTCGTGAGCACACCAAGAAGTCGGAGTCGGAGATCCGCAAGATCGTCATGGAGAAGATAGAGCTGGTGGGCCTTCTCGGCGCCGAGGATAAGCTCCCGGGCGAGATCTCCGGCGGTATGCGCAAACGCGCCGGTCTCGCTCGCGCTCTGGTTCTCGACCCTGAGATCATCCTGTGCGATGAGCCGGACTCCGGGCTCGACCCGGTGCGCACGGCCTACCTCAGCCAGCTGTTGATCGACATCAATGCGCAGATCGATGCCACGATCCTGATCGTGACCCACAACATCTCCGTCGCGCGCACGGTACCGGACAACATAGGCATGCTCTTCCGCAAGCACCTTGTGATGTTCGGCCCCAGGGAGGTCCTCCTCACGAGCGACGAGCCCGTGGTCGAGCAGTTCCTCAACGGTCGCCGAATCGGCCCGATCGGTATGAGCGAGGAGAAGGACGAATCCCAGATAGCGCAGGAGCAGGCCTTGGTCGATGCCGGCCACCACCACGGCGGAACAGAGGAGATCGAAGGCATCGTGCCGCAGATTCAGCCGACCCCTGGCCTTCCGTTCCGTCAGGGCGTGGCCCGCCGTCAGGAGCGGGTCAGGCAGATCATGCACACATTGCCGCACAACGCACAGGTCGCCATCGGGGAAAGCTTCGATGCCGAACAGCACACACAGGTCATCCCGGTTGTAGGTGAGGAGATGTGGACTTTGGCATAGATCACCCACGCTCGAGCGGCGGTCAGCCGGTTACTCAGGGGCATGACAGAGAGGACGTGCAACGATTATCTACATGCCACCGAGTCCACTAGTAGTGGTCATCGTTGATGACCACGCGCTATTCGCACAAGGTCTGCAGCTCCTTCTGGGCAGCAGCCACGACGGCGTTCTCACCGTCGGGGGCTGGGCCACCAGCAGCGAGGAGGCAGTCGCGTTGGTTGGGCGACATCGTGCCGACATCGCCACGATCGACTTGACGTTGCCTCCGGGTGGAGGCGTGAAGGCAATCGCTGAGGTGAAGAAGGCATATCCCCAGACTCGGGTACTGGCGCTGTCCGGGACTGATGACCTGACACTCGCTGAAAGCGCCCTGCGGGCGGGAGCCGACGGATTCTTGGCGAAGACGTCCGATCCCGAGGCGCTGATCCATCCTCTACTTACCCTGGCCAGCGGCATTCGGGTAGTGAGTCCGGAAATCTTGGACGCTCTTCTAACAAGCAGCCGCAAGCCTGAAGATGGTCTGCTGGTCCGGCTGGCCTCCCGGGAGATCCAGCTGTGGAGTCTGTTGGCGCAAGGATTGGAGACCGCCGAGCTCGCTAAACGGTTACTCGTCAGCGAACGGACCGCGAAACGCATGGTGGCCTCGTTGCTCAACAAGATCGGGGCTGCGAACCGCATCGAGGCCGCAGCCCTCGCCGGACGGTGCGGGCTGATCGATGACAGAACCTTTCCCGGCGGTCGTTAGCGGTCCGAGCGGGCCAACTGTGGCACCCGTAGCCCGATGCCAGTGGTGATGCGATTCACAATGCTGTGTATGGGTGTTGAGGTCCAGCACCTGCCACCCCGGAGGTCTGATGCGCATCACCAGACTCCGGGCTCGGACGTGACCTCGATGAGGAAGCGCTACACGGCAATACCCAGACCAAGGCGGTCCGGGTCAACCTCGACCAAATGGAGCAGACCCATGGGCGTTTTCAAGGATGACAACGATGTGCACCGCTACGTCGGCGGTGTCTTCGAGCAAGGCACAACCGACCCCGAGCTCGGCCCCAAATTCGCTGAGTCCGGGGTGGTGTTGCGTGTGACCTACACCGATCCCGACGCGGTCGTGACTGTCGACTTCGCCAACAACAAGGTCTTTACCGGCCAGGGAGAGGGTCCGACTCCCAATGTGGAGCTCTTCATGACCGCTGACAACGGAAACAAGTTCTGGCTAGGTAACCTCAACCTGACCGTCGCCATGGCCAAGGGGCAGGTTCGAGCCAAAGGCTCGACCGCCAAGATCCTCAAGCTCGTGCCTGCAGCTAAGACGCTGTTCGGGCCCTACCGGGCGATGCTCGAGAAGGACGGCCGTACTGATCTGCTCAACGCCTGATCTTTCACCCACGGCGGGCCGCCAGGGCGCATAGCTATCACAGCTCGGCTGCACGCGATGAACGGCCGCCGGTACGATCTCGGCTGGCCGTTCTTCGGGTGATGTTGGGTTCATCAAGATCTGTTCCTACTTTGCAACCTTCCTGGACGGCTTTGTCGATGTCCTTCGTGCTCACGTCGAGTTCCTTGGCGACGCGTTTTTCGGCTTTCGGTGTCGTCTTTGGTGATCACGGCGGCGTCGTAGGTCCCGATGGCAGCATGATCACACCGGCGATCTCGGTGCTGTCCGCGGTGGAGGGCGTAAAGGTCGTCGAGCCGGGGTTGGCAGAGTGGATCGTGCCGATCACGGCGGTGATCATCGTGGGGTTGTTCTCCGGTGCAACGTCGCGGCACGGCGGCGGTCAGGCGACTGTTCGTCCGCATCGTCCGCGGCCATGGACTCGACGTCGCCGAGCTCGAACTCTCCCGCGACTACTGGGGCTGTGGTTCGGCAACTACCTACACCCGGATGACCAGCACGAAACCGACACCCACGAGGACGACGATTTGGGATCCCGTATGACGATGAAGTGGAGGAGGGACCGAGGCCACTGATCACCAGCGACCTACTACGCCGAATCCACTGGGGCGCCATCATCGCCCGCACTGAGGCCCGCCTCGCCAGCACGTCCTGGCGCGAGGACGGCGTCAAGGTACCCATGGATCCCAACAGACCAGCCGAAGAACCCTGGGTGTTGGGTGCCTGCGTCGTGGTGCGGGGGTGGGGCGGGTGTCTGAGGGTGCCCGGGCGGGAGGTCAGTGTGATGGCCAGCCCAGGGCGTCGAACACAGCGATCGGGTCGAGGTAGTCCCGCCAGTGCGTGATTTCGCCGTCACGGAGTGTGAGTACGGAGATGTACCGGTTGGCGTATCGATGTCCGGTGCCCACTACGTGGCCTTCGGAGGCGTACTCGAGTACCACGACTCCGGTGGTGGCGTCGTGGTGGACGGTCAGAGCGAAGCAGCGGTCGAGAACGATGGTGGTGCCGTAGGGGCGGTATAGCTCGGCGACTGCGGAGCGGCCCTCGATGTGCCGTGGGTACCCGGGGACGGTGATCACGTAGTCGACGGTGATGTCCTCTGCGAGGAGGTCGAAGAAGTGTCCGGGCGGGGCCAGTCCGTCCAGACCCTGTTCGATGATCCGAAAGAATGGCTCCAGCGCGGCGAAATCCGCGAGGTCGGCAATGGGCGCCTTCACGATGTGAAGTTTACTTCCACGCCGGAGCGGGTCGTGGACGCGAATTCGGTGAAGCTGATCGGGCCATGCCGGTGGCGGAGAGCTCGTCGCCGTTGGCTGGGAGCGGAGACCGTGGGCGATCGTCTCGCGGCGGGACGGCGATTTCCCTTGCGGAACAATGACTGTGCTCGCGTGCACCTTTCGTTACGTTCTCGGTGCAGATCAGCGCGTCTCCGAATGCAGGTCGGACAGACCGTCGGCGGAGCGGAGATTTCGCGGTCGGCGACCCCGACGTCGATGCGCTCACGTTGGCGGACAAACCCTGTCGCGGCGTTGCGCCGACAGGGTTTGTCCGATCCGAAAGGTTCGGATCGAGGTGGTCGGCGATCTGGAGAGTCATCGCGCGAGGGGGAGCGGGGGTTCATTGCGCTGCGATACTCGCCGCGTAGGGTGCGCGTCGCCCAGAACTCCACCCCTTCCCCGGTGCCGATGCTGTTGCAGGCGGAATAGGCCCTCATGTGTTTCGGGGCGGGCGGCAAGTGGCCCTCGGGTGATCCGATGCTCCCCTGGGGGGTACTTCCCGCACCCTAGGAGGGGATAACGGCGTGATCACACGGGAAGAGGATTGAGCCGGGACATCACGCCCCCGAGGACGATCAGCCTGTTCATCCTTGTCCACCTCTCAGGACCCGATCTCATGAAACCCACCGGCCTCCGTGCCACAACTCGCCCGCCCACCCTGCCCGGAGGGCAGCCGACCACCGACACGGGCGGCAGGCAGTGCCATGTCTGACCAAGGACCCGTACCGTACGAAAGTCTCACTCCGCACCTCATCCACGCGGTGACCCCGCGTCCAGGAGACTCGATGGGGACGTGGACGGCAAATTTCCTCCTATGCGTCGCCGCCCCGGTCTGGCTCCCGTTGAGCGCGATCAACGATGGATTACACAATGCGAGCGCGGCCTACATCAACTTCGTCGCAACCAAACTTCCGTTCGCGGAGAACGACTCGAAGGCCGTCAAGGCAGTGAAATTCCTGGGAGGTGTGGCCCAACCGGTCCTGATGCCGTTCGCCGCGCTGTGGTGGAAAGGCACCGGCACACCCCTGGTCGTATGGGAAATGCTCGAAAAGGCCAAGGAACACGACGAACCCGCAGTGCATGCTCCCGAGCAACCCCCGGCTCCGGCACCGACACCGAGCGGACCCGCCACCGCACCGACCGGTCCGACATCGAGCCTCGCCCCGGCCGGCGCCGGGGGACTCGGCAGCACCGCTGCCAATGCCCTCGCACCCCTCGCGGCGGTACTAACGCTCGCCGCCGGTGGCCTCGTGTGGAGCCAGCACCAAGACACGCCGACGACCAGTGGGCCGGCCCCCGTCGTCGAGCCGGTTCACGGTACCGGCAACGGAGTGAATCAGCCCGCCGCAATTCCAGGCGATCCTGGGCCCGCCTCGGCTCCCGCGGATTCTGCTCCTGCCGACCCGGCTCCTGCCGTCGAGGCGCCTCCCGCACCTCCCGCACCTCCCGCGTCGCCCGCGCACGTCCCACCGGCAGCGGATGCACCTGTGGTCCTTGCTCCTGTCGCGCCCGCTCCGGTGCCCGATGTGCCCGCCCCGGCACTCGTCGCACCCGCCCCGCCTGCCCCGATGCCCGACGCCGGACATGGTGGCAGCGATCAAACAGCTATGAGCGGGCACGATGCACCCGCGCACCCTGCGCCTCCCGCGCCTCCCGCGCCTCCGATTGAAGCCGCGCCTGTGGCGCCGATGCCCGACGCCGGACATGGTGGCAGCGATCAAACAGCAATGAGCGGGCACGATGCACCTGCGCCCCCGGCACCCCCGATTGAAGCTGCGCCCGTGGCCCCGATGCCTGATTCTTCACATGACGCACCCGCTCCAACTGACTTGGGCGGATACAGTGCGGATCCCGGAACCTACACGGAACCGGGGACGACGTATGCCGATCCGGGAACCAGCGGCGGCTACACGGATCCGGGGACGACGTTAACCGATCCGGGCACGACCGGCGGCTACACGGATCCGGGGGCGACGTTAACCGATCCGGGGGCGACGTTAACCGATCCGGGGACGACGTATGCCGATCCGGGAACCAGCGGCGGCTACACGGATCCGGGGACGACGTTAACCGATCCGGGCACGACCGGCGGCTACACGGA
>NZ_JBHWUE010000075.1:0-8668 GCF_042738615.1 Rhodococcus sp. NPDC059968 | reverse complement strand
ACGGATCCGGGGGCGACGTTAACCGATCCGGGGGCGACGTTAACCGATCCGGGGACGACGTATGCCGATCCGGGAACCAGCGGCGGCTACACCGATCCAGCTGACGTCGGCGGATACGGTGCGGATCCCGGCACGTACACGGATCCGGGGACCAGCAGCGGCTACACCGATCTCGGACTCACCGATAGCGGCACCACTGGCTAGATCGATGTGAGCGAGTGCCGTCATGCCGTGTTGAGCACTGCAGACACGACAAAGCCCCGGCAGCCGAAGCTTGCCGGGGCTTTGTCGTCTCCGTCGGTCAGTGCCGGGAGTTCCACCAGTCCAATATCGGGGCCAGTCACGGGGTCCAGATCTGTCAACTGCCACTGAGTCCATACGGCGGAATCGGAATCGTCGTCACCAACCTCCTGAGTCTGTATCGGCGTGAAGAGTCGGATCGCAACGCGGTGAATGACCCCCTGGGAGGCCGTGAACGGCGTGCAGCGGCTCGTTTCCGGGCGGGGCGTTCGGGCACCGGTGGGTTGGGCACGTAATCAGCCGAGGAAGCTGTCACTCGAGGCCTGCATGCGACCGCCGACGAGGTCGCAGCTAGCGCCCGAACGACGGCCGGAGACGGGCGGCGACGAACTGATTACACGAGAACATTGTCGATATCCTCCGAACCGCGGAAGTCCGGACAGTCAGTGCCACCGCCGGTGTTGTGACAGCCCCGCCGACTTCTCACGTCGGCGCCCCCGGATCGCTTCGGGTTGCTGGTTCACCGATGAAACGCTTGTGAAGTTCCTCGGTGAGTACGTGAATCTGGCGAGTCAGTTCGGTGTTGGTGAGCAACTCGAGTTCCTGGGCGTGGAAGTCGTGGTCGGCCTTTGCTTGTTGGAAGGCGGATTGACGGTTTTGGCCGATCATCACGAAGGTGGACAGGAAGATCGCTTCGAGGGACACGGCGAGGGTCAAGGTGGGCCACGGACTTCGTTCCACAAGGAGCATCCACACCGCAAACAGCGCCACATGGAGCCACACGAACTGCATCGACCCGGCGAACGTGGTGATTCGGTCAGCCAGCCGCAGCTGCAGATTGCCGCTCCGCCGCTTCGCCTCCGCTAGTACGATCGGATGGTGAACGCTGTTCCCGCGTAGCAACCGGCGTGGTATCAGTTGTGGTGTGTGCCAGTCGGTTGCCGAGCGCTTGCTGGTCATTCCAATCGTCCCTTCGGGTGATTGACCGGATTTCGGCGGATCGGGTTCTGGCACCGCGGCTAATTGTTGATGGGGTGATCCGGCCCTCGAGTGTGATGGCGGGTGCGTTGATAGTTTCTTTCCACTGTGTTGCCCATCGTGCTCTTCCCTTGTCCATCGGGTCCAGAGCCCGGGTGACCGGATCGGACGGCACTGGTAGGTGACCGCGGGCAACAAGGTGATGACAAATGCGGGCCTGGTGCTGTCGGCGTCGACGCCAGCGTGACCACGACCCGACGTGCTCGTCGGGGTGGGCCTGTCGCAGGTCAGATCAACGACTAGCCGCCGGATCTCGGGTACCGTGTGCGCTCGTCCGACCGACGACTGGTCCCTTAGAATGTGGCGTTGACCTTCGGTGACGGCAGGCCCCTGGCGGAAGTGTTGGCCGCGAATGCCACACTGCCAGAATTCTTCTCGAAGCCACCGAGCGGCACAATTCTGATCATCGCCGCCGTCAGGGCAGGATTAGACCGTGAGTGACCGAACCGCAGCAGACCTCGGGCGTGAACTTGCCATGCTCGCCTCCGTGCGCGACCGCCTCCGGGCCTCGGAAGGCAGAGACTTCTGTATCCCGACCATCGCCGTCGACCAGGTTCTCGATGAGCTCAAAGGCCGAGGCCGCTGTCGACGAGGACCAGGCCGTCGGACGTCTCGCGGAGCAGAACATGTGAGACCAGGGGGCCGACAAATGGCGTGAGGAACGTTCCGCAATTCAGATGATGGACTCTGCTAATGGACAAAACTCGACACCGCCCCGGAAGTAGGAGTGACCGCAGAGATCGCACCCTGCAGCTGCTACGACCGGAACAAGAGTTGTGGGTCCCGGGAAGAGCCCCCCATTCGAGGGAAGCGGAGCCATAGTACATGAGACCGTGGGTGCACAGATAGCGGGCCGTCGTGGGGGTTTGAATCCGGAACCTGTTCTTGCAAACCGAGCTGGTACCGTTCCGCGGGTTGGTTTTGTCGTGCGGTGGGCGGGAGGTGCAGATGGGACGACAGGCTAGGGGCTTAGCGACAAAAGCCCAGATCATCTCGGGAGCGGCCGAGGCATTCGAGCAGAACGGCTACGTCGGGACCAGCCTGGAGGCGATCGTCGAGAGCATTGGGCTTTCCAAGGGTGCGTTGTACTTTCACTTCGGCTCCAAGGAAGAGCTTGCGCGGGCCATCATCGCCGAGCAACACGCGATCTCCATAGCTGCGGTCGAGGCAATCAGAGGAGAGCATGCGCCGGCGATAGAGCAGATCGTGATGCTGTGCCACGAAATGGCCAGGCAGATCGTTCACGAGCCAATCGTGGGAGCCGGGATCCGTATCACCGTCGAGCTCAGCGACAAAGGGTATGGACCCGCCGACCCCTACATCGACTGGATCAACACCTGCGATTACCTCGCACGCCGTGCCATCGACCAGGGCGACATCAGCCATGAGACAGATCCGGCGACCTTCGCGCGATTCGTGATCGGAGCGTTCACCGGTGTCCAGACCCTGTCGTTGATCCACACCGGAGGAGCCGACCTCGAGGAACGCGTCGATGACATGTGGATGATGCTGCTACCTGGCATTATGCCCCGTTACCGACACAAGGACCTGAATAGAACCCGCCGAGCGCGCAGTGCTGGCCCTCCCAAGAAATTCGGGCCAGTCTTCTCGTTGTAGGCCGGGCTGATGTTCGCCTGGATAGTTCCAGGGCCTACTGCGATCGAGAGTCAGTAGCGATGCGCGACGAGAGCGGTGCGACCTTGAAATCGCGCTGGCGCCCGACATGGGGGCCTGCGCCGCACGATCTACGCCGCACGATACTTGTCGCTACGTCGGGATCGACATCAACGACTACTACCGGAACCCCGAAAGCGCGAGGTCAGCTGGGCGACGGACAGTCGTGTCCACGACGGCCCGAATTCTCACAAGGCCAAACTCACCGCGCCAACCAGGATCATCGCGGCGCCCGCGAACCTCCCACTCACGTCACCGAATGGGATCGTCTTCTCCAGCAGGACGAAGATGGCGATCGCCGCGATCCACAGCAGGTTCATCACGCCGCCGACGAACAGCAATCCCATCAGGATCGAGCAGCAGCCCACGCAGTAGGCGCCGAGCCTCAGTCCCATGCGGAAGGCCCCGAGGTTGCCGGTGCGCCAGTAGCGGGACAGGAAGTGCGCTGGGGCCCGGCAGTTCCTCAGGCACGCATCCTTGAACGGGGTGAGTTGGTAGACGCCCGCCGTGATCAGCAGCGCGGCTCCGAACTGAGCGCTTCTGGACACCATCATCGGGGAGAGCAACGCGGCCTGCTCGAGAGCGTGCTGGGCGATGGTGGCCACGAGACTGAAAATCGTCCACATCGCGATGTAGCCGGTGACGAAGACGAACGTCGGGGCCAGCGGGTTGTGCTGGGCGGCGGCCTTCCGGGCGACTGCAGTGTAGAGCAGGGTCATTGGGGCCGCGGTGGGAACCATCATGGCGACCATCATGACGGCCCACATCGTCAGTCTCAGGCCGAACTCGGTTGCCGTCCACGGCTGCACCCCGGTCATGGCGTCCATCATCGGCGCCATCGAATGACCCCTCATGCCCGCTGATCCGCTCGCCATTCGGCGCGCTGCCACCACGACGTAAACCCAGGCCGCGACTGTGATGCCGCCCAGACCGGCCAACACGGCCAGGCGGTCTCGGTGGCGCCGGACCCAAGACGTGGTCAGCGGATGACTCCGTCCTGGTTCATGTGCAGAACGTTGAACTGGCCGTAGCTGTCCTTCAAGTAAAGCTCGACGCCCGCCCGGGCTGTGGTGTTGCCGTTGCCCATCTCGGCAAAGGTGTAGTGGTGCCCATCCGGCATGTTGATGAGTGACCTGGCCGGCTCGCCGCTGAATGGACTGATGATCGGCGTCCCGCGTGACTCGACCAGCCCTTCGATCGTGAGGCTGGCCATTCGCTGATCGACATCGATCGACAGTTCGATGGGTGCGTACAGCGTGTCCAGCACGGTCGACATCCTGCTGTTGTACACGAAGAAATGCGTCGCTCCGGGGGCAGTCGACTCGCCATGAAGGATCTTCCGCAGTCCTTCTCGCTGAGCCGGATCCGCCCGTTCGCCGATGATGGCCTGCTGCGTGCCGTTGCCCTCGGCTACCTCACCCGGCCAGGACATGAGCACCGCCCAGTCCAGGCCGTCGAGATTGGTGTCGTTGAAGGTTCCCTCCTCGATGTGGCCGCACATCACCGTCTCGCAGTGCCCATAGGTGGACTTCGCACCGAACTGGCACGGGCAGCCCCAGGCGCAGTTGCAGTTCGTGAACTCCGTACCGCGAATCATCCATCGATCAGCCACCGGATTCTCCCGTTTCTCGCGTGTCCTCCTTCGACGAGGACCGATCCCAGATCGCGGGCCGCAGGTGATGGCCACCCTTCACAGCACCGCGATCTCACTGCTTCGCCTGGCCGGGCACACCAACGTCGCGGCGGCGTCACTGTCGTGGCCATCATCGCCCGATAGATCTACTCATGACCAGCTGAGATGCGACTTTGCCGGGGCCCGGGGCCCGGGGTGGTGCGGTGCCCCGGTATTGGAGTTCCGGCCCTGAGCCAAGCCAGTGCCAACGGGTTCGTCGGTGACGATTAAGTCGGTGACGATTAAATGGGCGGGGGCGGCAGCGAAGAATTGAGGTTCAGACTCGCCTGGATGTGTTCGAGCGCCGCAGTGAAAGGAGACACCAGCTCTTCAGGTAACGGCACAAAGAACAATTTCCGGACAAGCGCGACATGACGGGGCGCAGCCTCGACGATCGCGGCCATGCCACGCTCGGTTAACACCGCGTCGGTCGCTCTGCCGTCGTCCTCCGATTGCATGCGTTCGGTGAGGCCACGTTCGCACATTCGCCGGAGGTGGTGGGAGAGCCGACTGCGTTCCCACCCGATCACCGTGGCCAGGTCGGTGACCTGGAGCTTGCGTTCCGGGGCACTGCTCAACGCATTGAGCACGTGGTAATCGGCCAGCGAAAGACCGCTGTCGAGTTGCAACTGGCGGTTGATCTCATAGTTCATGCTCAATTGCACACGCATATACGCCATCCACGCGCGTTGTTGTGACGGCGACAGCCAGACACCGTCACCGGGGTGTGAGCGACGATTACGCGGCATTTCACCGTCCTTTCCGGCGGACACCTTCGCAGACCATTATCCGCAACCGAGATTCCGACCGTCCGGGACCCGCCCCAACGCGGCTCTTCCGACTTAGCAGGGGCGGAGCTGCCTGGCCCCCAGCAGGGCGGATTTGCACCTGCCCTGCGATGCCTGCGTCGCTCACGGTTGCAGCACCAACTTGCCGCGGGTGTGGCGCAGTTCGAGCTCCCGGTACGCGTCCCGCACATCGTCGAGGGCGAAGACTCCGGCGATCGGCACTTCCAGCTCCCCCTGGGCGACGAGGTCGGCCAGCTCGGCGACCACCGCCGCGGTCGAGGCATCCGCGCCGCCAGCCGACTGGACCCCGAACCGCTCCACGGCATCGAAATCGGCGATGGTGTCCACCCTGTCTCGCGGGACTTTGAGCTCCTCGACCGCCATGGCGACATATCCACCACCGAAGAAATCCAGCAGGGCATCGATGTGTCCGGACTGTGCTGCGGCGCGCAGCCGGGCCGGCAGATCGTCACCATAGTTGACAGGGACCGCGCCATGGTCGGCGAGCCAGGCGTCGTTGAACGGCCCGGCGATGCCGAGGACGGTGGCTCCGGCGCGTCGGGCGAGTTGAACCGCGATCGAACCGACGCCGCCGGCCGCACCCGCGATCGCTACCGTATCCCCCGGTACGAGGCGCACCGCACGCACCGCGCCGTAGGCGGTGGCCCCCGCGACGAACAGCGAGCCCGCCACCTCCCAGGAAACCTCCGACGGCTTGGGCGTCAACTGGTTTGCCGGTACGGTCACGTATTCGGCGTGGCTGGACCGGCGCATGGAGAATCCGATCACCTCGTCGCCGACAGCGAAACCGGTGACGCCGGAGGCGAGTTCGGCCACCACGCCCGCCAGGTCGCTGCCCTGCCCGGACGGAAAGGTCGCAGGAAACATGTCCCGCACGGCACCCGTGCGAATCGCTGCCTCACTGATGTTGATGCCGGCTGCCCTGACCTCGACCAGAACCTCACCGGCTCCGGGAACAGGCCGGGGTACGCCCCGCACCTCGAGGACGTCGATGCCGCCGTACGAATCGAACTGCACTGCTTTGGACATGTCGGTGGTCATGTGGTGTTCCTTCCCGGGGAGCTGTCGTTGACGAGGCCGTACGCGCGGTGCCCGAGTGCCGGCATCGGGCCGGCGCGGTCGGGATACTTGGAGATAGCGCGTCCGACACCGACGCCCGCTTCAGCGGCGCGATCGTCGCCAACGGGACGTTTTCTCCGTCGCGCAGCATCGTGGTCACAGCGGCCGCCAGCGGTTGCTCAGCCGAGGTTCGATTGGCGCGCGAGCCACCGCTGCAGATCTTCGGCATCGGGCACGAGCTCGCGGGTGCGCCCGAAGTCGGCGCGATAGGACGGCGGCGTCGCGAACCAGCGAAACATACTCTTGACGTCGTCGTTTGGGCCGAGGACATCGAGGGGTACCTGGACGAATGTGGCGGGCGCGCCGAGTCGATGTGAGACCAGTTCCGCGATCCGCTCGCCGGTCACCTCGTCACCGGCGATCTCGACCGGCGCTGCGTCCGGGTCACGTTGCGCAAGAAGGGTGGCGGCGACTTTGCCGATGTCTCGCACCGAAATCATCTGCAGCGGCACGTCGCCGGGCATCGGCATCCGGACGAGCAGCTGGTCACCGTCGCGGGCGATCATGCCGAACAGGTTCTCCATGAAGAACGTCGGCCGGACGAAGTTCACCGGGACCGAGCCCATGAGGACCTCCTCGACGCGCCTCTTGCTCTCGAAGTGCGGGATCCCGGTATTCCGGTCGGCTCCGCCGACGGAGCTGTACACCAGGAACGGCAGCTGTGCGCCCTGCGCCGCGTCACCGATCGCCTTGCCGTGCGAGACCTCGCTTTCGGTGCCGCGGGGTCCGGTGACGGTGGTCATCGCGAAGCCTGCGCCGGCACCGTCAAAAGCGCTGCGGATGGACTCGGGGGCTTCCAGATCGGCCGCGACCACGGCCACCCCCCGCTCAGCCAAAGCACGTGCCGCGCCGCTGTCCACGTTGCGCGTCAGGGCGCGGACCGTTACCTGACGATCGAGCAGGGCGTCGACAGTTGCCGAGCCCTGCTGACCGGTGGCTCCGACGACCGCGATAGGGGCCGTCACGTCGGTGGTGTTCATCGGTTGTCCCGCAGTTTGTAGGTGTCCGGGGTTGGTGCCCTGGGTGTAGCTGATGAGTTGTTGCTGCGTGTGTGGCTCGAAAGCAATGGCTGCCCCGGGCCTGCATGCTTTGTCTCTCGCCCCGATATCCCACAGCCGCGAGCGCGGGGAAAATTGCGATGTTTGTGGTGGCCGTCATTTGTTCTGCGGGTGCATCGGCGGCATCTTCAGGAGCGCAGTGTCTTCAAGGCGCCCGCCCAGTTTTCTAGCTGAGCGAACATGGTGGTGGCGGCGGCGTCGTGACGGGCCGCCGGGGCGAAGGTGGTGAAATTCTCGAAGTCGTTGAACATCGAGAAAGACAATTGCTGACGGACCGTTGCCATCTGCAATTCGGCGCAGATGAGGCGAAGGTGCTCGACAGCGCGTGCGCCGCCGAGCGAACCGTAGCCGACCAGTGCGGCGGCTTTGTTCTGCCACTCGGCGTAGAGGTAGTCCAGGGCGTTTTTCAGTGCCGCGGATGTCGAGTGGTTGTACTCGGGACTGACGAAGACGAAGCCGTCATAGGGGGCGATGGTCGCGGCCCACGCCTTGGTATGCGCCTTCTGATACTGCCCGAAGCTCGGGGGCATGGCTTCGTCGAACAGTGGCAGGGGATGGTCAGTGAGGTCGACAATGTCGTAGCGCATGCCCGAGCGTCCCGCAGCCCTACCGAGAACCCAGTCGGCAACCGTGCGGGAGTGGCGGCCGGGGCGCGTGCTGCCGGCGATGATTGCGATCTTCAGTTCCGTCATGACGGACTCTCCGCGGGACCGCGTGCGTCCCATCCACTTGTTGCGACAAGCAAATTGCGGCCCGCGGCTTCGCTGCGTGTGGAATCGGCGCGAAATCCTCTGGTACCGCCACGATAGCAGGTCATTACGTGACATATCAAGTATTATTGGGGCGCCGGACGGAGGCGCTGCCGGTCGGCGACAGTCTGGGTTGCAGGCGGCCTGCGTGAGCGATGCCCGTTCCGGCATACTGCCCATCCTCACCGTTAAGTGATATATCATGCAATAAGGAGCACCGATGACCGACGCGATCACCCGGCTCATGCACGCCAACCTCCTCGAGGTGTTCAACGAGCGCGACTCCGGCCTACGCCGTGACGCAATCCA
>NZ_JBHWUE010000074.1:0-46543 GCF_042738615.1 Rhodococcus sp. NPDC059968 | reverse complement strand
CTTTTGTTTAAACCCCCCTGCCCCCGCCACCCACCCCATCAACACCCAAATCTAAACGCCAACCCCCCGTTTGGCACCCACTGTCCCCCTTTTCCCCGGGGGGGGGGGTCGTCGACACCCCCCCCCGCCACCCCTTTTCGTAGTGATGGGAGAGCGAGGCCATGGCCCCGGGCGTCACCGCTGTACCACCCACCGATGCTGCACGACTGAATGATTCGTCGCTGATCGACCACTGGATCGCCTCCCTGCGCGGGGAGAATCGGATCGTCGGTCTCGCGGACGGAGAAGACGAACGCGCGATCCGTGCGGCCCACCATCTGCACCACAAATGTGTCGTCTCGCCGCGGCTGTTCGGGCGGCGGGACGTCATCCGGCGTATCGCCGACGCCGCGGGGATCCCCCTGGCCGAGGAACTCGTGGTCGACCTCGCCGACGCGGCTGCCGACCCCGCGATCCGTGACGCCGTCGAATCGGGGTTCGCCAAATACCCCGACCGGATCGAGTCGGCGCTGTCCGACCCGGTGTGCCTCGCCGCGGCGGCACTGCGGGCCGGGGTGGTCGATGCCTGCGTCGCGGGTGCGAGCAGGCCGACGTCCGACGTGCTGCGGGCAGGACTGCGCATCGTGGGGCTCGCGCCGGGTTCGAGCACCCTTTCCAGCTCGATCCTGATGTTGCTGCCGGACGGCAGGCAGCTGACGTTCTCCGACTGCGCCGTCGTACCCGACCCGACGGTCGAGGAACTGGTCGACATCGCGCTGGCCGCCAGCGCCACCCACTTCCAGCTCACCGAGCAGACTCCGATCGCGGCGATGTTGTCGTTCAGCACCCAGGGCAGCGCCAGCCACCCGCGAGTGGAGAAGGTCCGCGAGGCCGCGGAACTGGTGCGCGTCCGGGATCCGCAGTTGCACGTGGACGGTGACCTGCAATTCGATGCCGCGCTGGTCGCCGAGATCGGCGCGTCCAAGGCGCCCGGTTCGCGGGTCGCCGGCCGGGCGAATGTGCTGGTCTTCCCCAATCTCGATGCCGGTAACATCGGGTACAAAATTGCCCAGCGGCTCGGGGGTGCAATAGCCTTGGGGCCTATCCTGCAAGGCTTGGCCGCACCGTGGAACGACCTGTCCCGCGGATGCACCGGCAGCGACATCGAACTGATGGCGCTGGTGAGCGCAGTCCAGTCCCTGGCCACCTGAACATCAGACCTGCGCGGGAACGTGCCACCGGATCGAGAAGGGAGTCGCGATGACGATGCTCCTCGTGGGCGCCCTGTGCATCGGCATCGCGTCGGTCATCGGAGGCGCCACCGGGTTCGGGACGGCACTGATCGCGACGCCGGTGATGCTGATGGTCGGATTCGCCGTTCCCGAAGTGGTATTCGTCAATCTTGTGGCGGGGCTGATCACCCGGATCGGCGCCGCGTATCAGTTGCGAGAACACATCAGTTGGGGACGAGTGGCACTGCTCGGTGGTGGCAGCCTGCCCGGCGCCTGGCTGGGCGCGGTCACTCTCGGTCTGATGCCGGAGCAGTATCTGAAGCCGGCAGCGGGAGCCGTGGTGATGCTGTGCGGGCTTGCGATGGCGCTCCCGACCCGGGCGGAAGGCACGCGTGCGCCGTCCACGACCGCGCACGTCCTCACCGGCTCCGTGGGTGGCTACCTCGGAACGACGACATCGCTCAACGGACCGCCACCGGTCCTGTTGCTGATGCGAGCGCGGTTGCCACCGTTGGCTTTCATTGCCGATCTCGCAGGCTATTTCATCGTCGCGAACGTCATGGCTCTCGCTGTGCTGTGGTTCCGCGACGAAATCACGGAGTCGATGTTCTGGCCGCGACTCCCGGTTTTCGTCATTGCCGCGCTGATCGGCAACGTCACCGGGCTGGCGATCGCCCGCCGACTCCCGCCGGGAGTGTTTCGTTCCGCGGTCATCGTGCTGGTGATCGCCGCCGGTGCGGCCACCTGCATTCTCGGATGACAGCCGCTCAGGGGTCGGCGCCGACCCGGCGGACCAGACGCACCAGTTCGCCTGCGGGACCGTCGAGCTGACGTGCGCCCCGCCACACGGCCCGCAGCACCCTGTCGAGCTCGAGACCGTCGACGTCGATCACCTTCAGCTCTCCGGCGCCGACCTGCTCCGCCACCGCGAGGGTGCTCATCACCGCGGGACCGACTCCGGCCAGCACACTGGTGCGAATCGCGGCGGCACTGCCGAGCTCGAGAAGTGGTGCCGCCCGGTCGTACTCCTGTAGTGCCACGTCGAGCGTGGTCCGCGTGCCCGATCCCGGCTCGCGGACCAGGAGCGGTGTCAGCGCCAACTCGGCGACGGACAGCGCCTTCCGTCGCCGTGCCCACGGGTGGGTGGGGTGAACGACGACGACCAACCGGTCACGCGCGACTGTGAGACTCTTCAACGGTCGCGGCACCGTCGGCGATTCGACGAACCCGACGTCGCAGATCCTGCTGTTGATCCGCTCGAACACCTGAGTCGAGTTGTGCACCTGCAGGTGAATGGTCACGTCGGAGTGCAAGCGGCGAAACTGGCCCAGCCACCCCGGCATCAGGTGTTCCGCGACCGTCATGCTCGCACCCACCGTCAACTCGGCGGCGCGTTCCGCGCGCAGTCCCTCGGCCACGTCGAGCAGCCTGCGTGTGTCGGAGAGCACCCGACGTGCCCAGTGCGCGATCACGGTTCCCTGCGGTGTCAGTATCGAGCCCGTCGGGCTGCGCTGCAACAGTGTCATGCCGAACTGACGCTCGAGTTGCTTGATGGCGCGACTTGCATTCGGCTGCGCCATTCCGGCGAGTCTGGCGGCAGCGCTGAGGCTTCCGTGGTCGTCGACGCCGACGAGCAACTCGAGAACGGGGAACTCGGGCCATCTGCGGGACATGCACTGAGTATATGACCCTCGCGCAAGACATATCACTCTGATATATGTTCATGTCGAGATGACGGCTACCGGAGACGGCCGCGGTGACGGACCGTGGATCCATGAGTAGTCAACTGAGCGATTCGAAGTCCGGGGAACAGCGCGTCGAGAGCCCGGCAACGCTGCCGCGACTGCGGACCGCCACGGCCACTCTGCTGCCGGGTCTGGCGCTGTGCGCCGTCGCCACCGCCGTCGCGATGGGTGTCGGCCGGTTCCTTCCGACGGTGAGTCCGCTGCTCATCGCCATCGTGCTCGGCGCCGTGCTGTCGAACGTCGTGCATCTGCCCGAACGCCTGCGCCCGGGACTGCAGTTCTCCGCCAAGAAGCTGTTGCGGGTGGGTATCGCCCTCCTCGGACTCCAGTTGATGCTGAGCGACATTCTCGGACTGGGCTGGGGCGTCATCGTCGTGGTGGTGTCGATCGTCTGTCTGGGGATCGTGGGAACGATGTTTGCGGGCAAGCTGCTCGGCCTCAGCTGGACCCAGCGACTGCTCATCGCCTGCGGATTCTCGATCTGCGGTGCGGCCGCGGTGGCGGCGGTGGACGGTGTCGTGGACGCCGACGAGGAAGAGGTGATCACCGCGGTCGCCCTCGTCGTCATCTTCGGCACGCTCATGATCCCCGCGATCCCGCTGCTGTCGCGGGCGCTGGGACTCTCCGACACCGTCGCCGGCCTGTGGGCGGGCGGGTCGATCCACGAGGTCGCGCAGGTCGTCGCCGCGGGCGGCGCGATCGGCGGTGCCGCCCTCGGCGTCGCCGCGGTGGTCAAACTCGCCCGCGTCCTCATGCTCGCCCCGGTCATGGCCGTGCTCAGCGTGCGTCAGCGCAGGCTCGCCGGCACCGACGCCGACGTGAAGCGGCCGCCGCTGGTCCCGTTCTTCGTCCTCGCCTTCCTCGCCTGCGTCGGCCTGCGGTCGTCCGGCCTACTGCCTGCCGGCCTGCTCGCCGACGCCAAGATCGTGCAGACCGCCCTCCTTACCGCCGCGATGTTCGCCCTGGGCGCCGGCGTCCAGATCGCGACGATCAAGAAGGTCGGCGCACGACCCTTCGTGCTCGCAGGCATCTCCACCGTCTGGGTCGCGTCGATCGCGCTGGTCGGGGTGTTGCTCGCGGGGTGATACCGCTACCCCACCGCCGTCTACCCCACCCCCGTCGCGACGAACGGGACGCTCGTTGCGTCAGATCGAACGAGCGTCCCGTTCGTTCGGTCGGGACAGTGGAAGCCCTGGCCAATTTTTGATCAAGGCTTTCATTATTTTGTGATCCGGGCTACTGTGGCCACCATCAATCAAACCTTTGATTAGTTAGGTGGATCGCATGAGCCCCACGAACTTCGCTTCGTCGGCCGACCTTGGTGAGAAGGAGCAGACCCTCGAGGTCCTCGCCGACGGTGTCTACGCCCTCACGGCCGAGGGGGATCCCAACATCGGCGCCATCGAGGGCGAGGACTTCGTCGTCTGCTTCGAGGCGCTCGCCACCCCGGTGGCCGCTCAGGACTGGTTGCGCAAGCTGCGCGAGCACACCGACAAGCCGGTCCGGTACCTGGTGCTCTCGCACTACCACGCCGTCCGCGTGCTCGGTGCGTCCGCGTTCGACGCCGAGACCATCGTGTCGCACGAGACCACCCGCGCCCTCATCGAGGAGCGTGGAAAGGAAGACTGGGCAAGCGAATTCGGCCGCATGCCGCGGCTGGCCAAAGCTGCCGACTCGGTGCCCGGACTGACGTGGCCCACCCTGACGTTCGCCGACAAACTCACCATCGATCTCGGCGGCGGACGCGGCGACCTCATGCTCCAGCACTTCGGCCGCGGACACACCGAGGGCGACATCACCGCGTGGCTGCCGAAGCAGAAGATCCTCTTCGCCGGCGACCTCGTCGAGGCGCAGGCCGCGCTCTACACCGGCGACGCCTTCCACAGCGACTGGTCCACCGGCACACTCGACCGGATCAAGGCGCTCGGCGCGGAGATCCTGATCGGCGGACGCGGCGCCGTCTCCCACGGTCGGGAGGCCGTCGATGCTGCGATCGAGCAGACCCGCCACTTCATCGAGGTCATGCTGGCCGAGGTCGGGGCGGTGCAGCAGCGCGGCGGCACCCTCAAGGAGGCGTTCGAAGCCACCCACGCCGCACTGAACGAGCAGTACGGGCACTGGCCGATCTTCGAACACTGCCTCCCGTTCGACGTTTCCCGCGTGTGGGACGAGCTGTCGGGCATCGAACGGCCCGTCATCTGGACCGCCGAGCGTGACCGCGAGGTCTGGGACCAGTTGCAGGGCTGAAGTCCGTCACCGTTTCACACTGACAAGGCGAGGATCATGGGAAGACGACACACCCGCGGCGGCACGGTCGCCGTCGTGGGCAACGGCCCGGTGGGGCAGACGACGGCGTTGCTGCTGGCGCGCTGGGGCATACCGGTGACGTTGCTCGACGCCCGGCCCGAACGCGACCCGATCGGATCGAAGGCCATCTGCCAGCAGCGGGACGTCCTCGAGGTGTGGGACGCGATCGGCGTCGGCAGGCAGCTGGCCGACGAGGGCGTGACGTGGGGGTGCGCCCGCACGTTCCACCGCGACCACGAATTGTTCGCGCAGACGTTCGTCGACCGCGGCATCTCGTCGTTCCCGCCGTTCGTCAACATCTCCCAGGCCCGGACCGAGGAACTGCTCGACGAGCGGATCGCGGCCACGTCGTCGATCGACGTCCGGTGGGGATACGAGGCCACGTCCGTGGATCAGGACGAGACCGGCGTCACCATTACCTGCCGCACCGGCTCCGGGGAGCAGACCGTCACCTCGGACTACGCGGTGGTGGCCGTGGGGTCGCGGGGCAGCGCGATCCGGCGGCAGCTGGGTGTCACGTTCGACGGTCGCTCGTTCGACGACAAGTTCCTGATCTGCGACATCGCCGCCGACATCCCGGGCTGGGCCGACGAGCGCCGCTTCTACTTCGACCCCGAGTGGAACCCGGGCAGGCAGGTGCTCATCCACCCGTGCCCGGACTCGACGTTCCGCATCGACTGGCAGGTGCCCGGCGAGTACGATCTCGAGGCCGAGGAGAAGTCGGGTGCGCTGGACGCGCGGATCCGGAAGATCATCGGCGACACCGACTACCGGATCGTGTGGAAATCGGTGTACCGCTTCCACTCCAGGGTCGCGAACCGGATGCGCGTCGACCGGGTGCTGCTCTCCGGGGACGCCGCGCACATCGTGTCGCCGTTCGGGGCGCGAGGCCTGAATTCCGGTGTCGCCGACGCCGAGAACGCGGCGTGGAAGCTCGCGTTCGTCCTGCGGGGCTGGGCCGACGAGTCGCTGCTCGAGACGTATCACACCGAGCGGCACGCGGCGGCCGTCGAGAATATCGCGGTTACCACGGCGACGATGGATTTCCTCGTCCCACAGTCCGAGGACCAGCATCGGCACCGGCGCGACGTGCTCACCGCGGCGGTCACCGACCCGCAGGCGCGGTCACAGGTCGACAGCGGTCGCCTCGCCGAGCCGTTCTGGTACGTCGAATCCCCCTTGACCACAATGGATCCGGAACGACCCTTCGCCGGTCGCCCCGAGCGTGGATGCACTCCCGCTGCGGCGCCGGGAATCCTCGTGCCCGACACCCCGGTGACGCTGCGCGGCGGTGCCGGCACCCGTCTCCGCGACATCGCCCGGCACGGAATCCTGCTTCTCGCGGGTGACGGCGTGGACGTCGACGAGATCCGCAGCGCGGCCCTCGGCGCGGTGCACACCCCGCTCCGCCTCGTCCGGCTGTCGGAGGTCGACGGCACCGGCGTCCTCACCGCCGCGTTGGACGCGAAGCCCGGCGAGGTGTGGGTCATCCGCCCCGACGCCTACATCGCGGCGGTCACCGACACGGTCGACGGGCTGGTGTCCGCGTTGTGCCGGATCACCGAACCCGGTGCCACCGCAACGGAATCCGTCGTCGACGTGATCACCTCCGCGCCTCGGGCGTCGTAGAGGGGCGCCGCGGGCTGCTCCCGTATCGACGGATCGCCGTCAGTAGCTCGGTGGCGACATCATCCAGAGCGCTACCGCCGGATTGCCGTCGATCTCCCGGGCGCGGTGCGGGCTGGCGCTCGCGTACGCGACGCTGTCGAGTGCGTTGAGCACGTCGGTGTGCTCACCGACGGTGATCTCGATGCGGCCGGAGATGACCAGCAGAACTTCTTCGGAGTCGCCGTGTGCGTACAGCTCGTCGCCGGTGGTTCCGTACGGGTCGAACTCCCCGATGAACGATTCGAGCTGGCGATGGGTGGTCGGCGTGATGCGGACCTTGCGCGCGTTGGTGCCGAAGGCATTGAAATGGGCGGTGCGGTACCGGTGCACAGCCGTTGTCCCCCTCACGCGTGGTGCGGTGTGCTCGGGGTGACCCGCGACTGGTCACCGTTCATCGACAACGACCCCAGCAGCAAGATCCTGCGCATGGGCGGCTACGCCGGCCAAGGTCTGACGGCCGCCCATCTCGCCGGCCGCATCGCTTCCGACCTGATCCTGCAGGGCGATACCAAGCTCTCCACGTTGCCCTGGGTTCGCCAGATGCCCAGACGCTGGGAACCCGAACCGCTCCGGTGGATCGGCGCACACGGCCTCTATCGCATCTACTCGATCGCCGACGTTCTCGAGGCTCGAGCGGCCGGCCCTCGCACCTCCCGACTCGCGCTGATGGCCGACAAGATCGCCGGGCGCTGATCTCTCACCATCAGCACGCGCTCAGCGCCGAGGCGCCGGTACGAACTACATCCCCTTCCCCGAACCCAGGGAGAGACATGACCGAGATCGACAAGAGCGTCGCAACCGAGTACCACCCCACGGTGGAGCGGAAGAGGTCCGACTCGTTCGGGCAACCCAGGGGTCTGTGGAACCTGGCGTTCACCGAACTCTGGGAGCGTTTCAGCTTTTACGGCTTGCAAGGAGTTCTCAGCTTCTATCTGTTGTACTCGCTCAGCGACGGTGGACTCGATCTCGCGCCGGCGACCGCGGTCAGCATCGTCGGCGCCTACGGCGGCTCGGTGTACCTGTCTCAAATCCTCGGGGCATGGATCGCCGATCGGCTGATCGCGCCTCGCCGAATGGTCCTCTACGGCGCCATCGTCATCACCCTCGGCCACGTCACCCTCGCGGTACTCGACGGCCTCTCGGGCCTGGCCTTCGGCCTCACACTCATCGTCCTGGGTACCGGCGCGCTCAAGACGAACATCACCTCGATAGTGGGCATGCTCTATGCCGACAATCGCCCCGCGCGCGACGCCGGTTTCTCGTACTTCTACATGGCCATCAACACCGGCTCCGCATTCGGACCGCTGCTCACCGGATTCACTCAGAGCAGATGGGGATTCCACGCAGCCTTCAGCCTCGCCGCCGTCGGAATGGTCGGCGCGCTGATCCAGTACTCGTGGAAGATGCGCGACCTCCCCGTCGAGGCCGGCGTCGTCAAGAATCCCATCGCCCGCACCCAGTTGCCCTACGCGTTGGCTGCCGTCGCCGCCGTGACGGCGTTCGTGGTCGCCCTTTGGCAGTTCGGGCTCGTCGACAACACCAACCTCTCGCGCTTCGTCGGGGCCGTCATCCTCGTCGCCGCGATCATCTACTTCACCGTGATCCTGCGTTCGCAGAACGTGACACCGGCGGAGAAGCGCCGTATGAGGGGCTTCATCCCCTTGTGGATCGCGAGCCTGCTGTACTTCGGATTCCTGTTCCAGAAGTTCACCACTATCTCGGTGTTCATCAAGGATCGGGTCGATCTCGACGTCGGTGGCTGGCAGGTACCCGCCCCCTGGCTGACCACGATCAGCCCGGTCTCCGCGGTCCTGCTCACCCCTCTCGTCGCCATGTTGTGGACGAAACTCGGTACTCGCCAACCGACTACGTCCGCGAAGTTCGCCATCGGCCTGACCATGGTCGGCTGCGCCTACCTACTGCTGCTGCTCTCGCAGTTCTTTCCCGACAAGACCGTGCCGCCGCTCCTGGTTCTCGTCAGCATGGCCGTTGCCGGTTCACCGAAATCTTCGTCGGACCGGTCGGACTCGCACTGGCCACGCGCATCGCACCCGATCGATTCAAGGCGCAAACCGTGGCACTGCTCTTCCTGACTCTCGCCGGTGGATCGACGCTCTCCGGCCTTCTCGGCGGACTGTTCACCACCATCTCCACCGGAACGTTCTTCCTCGTCGTCGGGTCCGGAGCCGTCCTACTGGGAGCGGTGCTGTTCGCCCTCATCCCGCACGGTCGAAGCACTGACCGACAGCAGATAGCGAGGGCTCGGCAGGGGCGACGCAGACCGCGGTCAGGGTCGACTCAGCCGTTCCGGATCCAGATCGAGTCGTCGCAGCAGCTGCGCGTTGAGTGCGACGACGATCGTGGAGACGGACATCAGGATCGCCGCCACCGCGGGTGAGATCGCGACCCCGGCGAACGCGAGGACACCGGCGGCCAACGGGACGGCGATGATGTTGTATCCGGTGGCCCACACCAGGTTCTGCCACATCTTGCGGTAGCTCGCCTGCGACAGGTCGATGATCGAGAGCACGGCGCGGGGGTCGTCGGCAGCGAGCACGACACCCGCCGATTCGATGGCGACGTCCGTGCCGGCCCCGATCGCGACGCCGACATCCGCGCGGGAGAGTGCGGGAGCGTCGTTGACGCCGTCGCCGACCATCGCCACCCGGTGGCCACGGGTCTGGAGTGCGGCGACCTCGGCGTCCTTGTTCTCCGGCAGCACGTCGGCGAACGCTTCGTCGATGCCGAGATCGGCGGCGACGGCGTCGGCCACCTGGCGGGCGTCTCCGGTGATCATCGCGACCTTCACGCCGCGCTTGTGCAGGGCGTCGATCGCCTGCCGGGACTCCTCGCGGACAGCGTCCTCGAGCGCCACCGCGCCGAGCACCCGCCCGTCGCGGACAACGTGGAGGACGGAGGCGCCGCGTTCGACCCACCGTTTCGTTTGCGCGGAAACGTCGCCGGGGACCGTCACGTTCAGTTCGGCGAGCATCGCCGGTCCGCCGACGGTCACTTCGTCGCCGTCGACGTTCGCGCGCACTCCCCGGCCCGGGCAGCGACCGGAAGTCGGATGCGGTGCGTCGCTCATCCGCGGGCACCTTCGACGCCGCCTCGGCGACGATGGCCCGAGCGACCGGGTGCTCGCTGTCGGCCTCCACGGCGCCGGCGAGCGCGAGCAGTTCGCTCTCGGTGACACCCGCGGTGGTGACCACTCCGGTGACGACGTGCCTGCCCTGGGTCAGGGTGCCGGTCTTGTCGAACAGGACGACGTCGACGTTGCGCATGCGTTCGAGTGCCAGTCGATCCTTCACGAGGACACCGGCCTTCGCGGCGCGCTCGGTGGAAATGGCGATCACGAGGGGTATCGCCAGGCCGAGCGCGTGCGGGCAGGCGATCACCAGAACGGTGACGGTCCGCACCACGGCCTCGTCCACGTTGCCGAGCAGCGACCACACCACGAACGTGAGAAGCCCTGCGATCGAGGCGAAGTAGAACAGGAACGCCGCGGCGCGGTCGGCGAGGGCCTGCGCCCGGGACGAGGAGGACTGCGCGTCGGCGACCAGTCGCTGGATCCCGGCGAGGGCGGTGTCCTCCCCCACCGCGCCCACCTGGATCCGCAGCGCGCTGTCGGTGGCGACGGTGCCGGCCACCACGGTGTCGCCGACCGACCGTGGGACAGGGTTGGATTCGCCGGTGATCATCGATTCGTCCACCTCCGCGCGGCCGTCCTCGACGGTGCCGTCGGCGGGGATGCGGCCACCGGCCCGGACCAGCACCAGGTCGCCGGTGGCGAGTTCGGAGACGGGCACCTCGGTGACGCCGTCGTCGGTGACCCGGTCGGCGGTGTCCGGGAGCAGCGCGGCGAGCGCGTCGAGGGCGCCGGACGCCGACCCCAGCGCCCGCATCTCCAGCCAGTGGCCGAGGAGCATGATGACGATGAGAAGCGCCAGCTCCCACCAGAAGTCGAGGTTGAAGCCGCCGATTTGCAGGGTCGTCACCCACGACGCGAGGAACGCGACCGTGATCGCCATGCCGATCAGCAGCATCATGCCGGGCCGCCGCGACTTCAGCTCACTCCACGCGCCGGTGAGGAACGGCGCGCCGCCGTAGAAGAAGATCGCGGTGCCGACCACCGGCGGAATCCACGACGCACCGGGGAAGTCGGGGACGGTGTAGCCGAGGAGGTCGGCGAACATGTGGCTGAACACCACCACCGGCACCGACAGTGCGAGACTGATCCAGAATTTTTGCCGGAACACCTCACCGTGCGCACCGTGACCGGTGTCCCGGACCTGTTCCACTTCCTGCTGCTGGTGATCGTGAGACATGCGTGCTCCCTCGGAAGCTGCTCTCGTGGTCTGGTTTCAGGAACGCACCAGTCGTGCGATGGCGTCGGTGGCTTCCTTGATCTTCGCGTCCGCCTCGGTGCCGCCCGCGACGGCGGCGTCGACGACGCAGTGGCTGATGTGGTCTTCGAGCAGACCAAGCGCCACAGCCTGCAGCGCCTTGGTCATGGCAGAGACCTGGGTGAGGATGTCGATGCAGTACTTCTCGTCCTCGACCATCCGCTGCAGACCCCGCGCCTGGCCCTCGATACGGCGCAGTCGCTTGAGGTAGTCGTCCTTCGCGCTGATGTACCCGTGACCGGTTGTGTGATCGTGGTCGGTGGTCGGTTGCTCGGTCATGAGTGTTCCCCTCGGGTGGGAGTGGTCAGGGGCTGGAAGCGGCGCAGTCGCAGGCTGTTGCTCACGACGAACACCGATGAGAATGCCATGGCGGCGCCGGCCAGCATGGGGTTGAGCAGGCCCGCCGCCGCCAGCGGCAACGCCGCGACGTTGTAGGCGAAGGCCCAGAACAGGTTGCCCTTGATCGTGCTCAACGTCCTGCGCGACAACCGGATCGCGTCGGCGGCGGCCCGGAGGTCGCCGCGCACGAGCGTGAGGTCGCTGGCCTCGATGGCCACGTCCGTGCCGGTTCCCATGGCGAGACCGAGGTCGGCCTGCGCGAGAGCGGCGGCGTCGTTGACCCCGTCGCCGACCATCGCGACCACCTTGCCCTCGGCCTGCAGACGCTTGATCACGTCGACCTTGTCCTGGGGCAGGACCTCCGCGATCACCTCGTCGATGCCGACCTGGGCGGCGATTGCCCGGGCCGCGGATTTGTTGTCGCCGGTGAGCATGATCGGGGTGAGACCCAGTTCGCGGAACTGCGACACCGCCTCGCGGGAGGTGGGTTTCACGGTGTCGGCGACCACGAGCACGCCGCGTGCCTTGCCGTCCCAGCCGATCCCGACGGCCGTCTTGCCTTCGGACTCGGCCGCGTCGATGACGCGCTGCAGTTCCGTGGTGAGGTGCAGCGACCAGTCGCGGAGCAGTTTCGCGCGGCCGATGACCACCGCGTGTCCGCCGATCATGCCCTGGACGCCGAGCCCCGCGATGTTGGTGAACTGTTCGACGTCGGGGAGCGTGTGCAGCCGCTCCTTCGCACCGCGGGTGATCGCCCGCGCGATGGGGTGCTCGGACGCGTCCTCGAGCGCGCCGGCGAACCGGAGAACCTGCTCCTCGTCCTGGCCGTCCGCGGCGACCACATCGTGCAGCGACATCGTGCCGGTGGTGACGGTGCCGGTCTTGTCGACCACCACGGTGTCGACTCGCCGCGTCGATTCCAGAACTTCGGGTCCCTTGATCAGGATGCCCAGCTGGGCCCCGCGTCCCGTGCCGACCATGAGGGCGGTCGGGGTGGCGAGTCCGAGCGCACACGGGCACGCGATGATCAGGACGGCGACCGCGGCGGTGAACGCGGCGGCGACCGAACCGCCGGTCCCGATCCAGAAACCGAGGGTCGCGACCGACAATGCGATCACGATCGGGACGAAGATGCCGGAGATCCGGTCGGCCAGGCGTTGCACCTCGGCCTTGCCGGTCTGCGCGTCCTCGACCATCCATGCCATCTGCGCGAGCTGGGTGTCGGCTCCGATCCGGCTGGCGCGAACCACGATTCGGCCGCCGACGTTGACCGTCGCACCCGCCACCTCGGAGTCCGGCGACACCTCGACCGGAACGGATTCACCGGTCAGCATCGACGCGTCCACCGCCGACGAACCTTCGACGACGACGCCGTCGGTGGCGATCTTCTCGCCGGGACGGACCACGAAGAGGTCGCCGACCTCGAGTCGGTCGATGCCGATCAGCTGTTCGGTGCCGTCCCGCAGCACCGACACTTCCTTGGCGCCCAGTTCGAGTAGCGCCCGCAGTGCCGCTCCCGCCCGGCGTTTGGCGCGGGCCTCGAAGTAACGGCCGGCGAGGATGAACGTGGTGACGCCTGCCGCGGCCTCCAGATAGATATTGCCGGTGCCGTCGACCCGCGCGATCGTGAGCTCGAACGGGTGCGTCATCCCCGGCATGCCGGCGGTGCCCCAGAACAGGGCGTACAGCGACCACCCGAACGCGGCCAGCGTGCCCATCGACACCAGGGTGTCCATGGTCGCGGTGCCGTGCCGCAGATTCGTCCAGGCGGCCTTGTGGAACGGCCACGCACCCCAGACCACGACCGGGGCCGCGAGGGTGAGCGAGAGCCACTGCCAGTTGGTGAATTGCAGCGCCGGGATCATCGCCATCGCGATGACGGGGACCGTCAGCACCGCCGACACGAGCAGCCGCTGCCGCAGTGCCGCCGCCGGGTCCTCTTCCTCCGGGGCCGGGGGCTTCACCTCGGGCAGTCGCGCCGTGTACCCGGCCTGCTCGACTGTGGCGACCAGGTCTTCGGGCGAGACGTCGGCGGCGTCGTAATGGACGCGGGCCTTCTCCGTCGCATAGTTGACGGTCGCGGTGACGCCGTCGAGTTTGTTCAGCTTGCGCTCGATGCGGTTGGCGCACGACGCGCAGGTCATCCCGCCGATGGCCAGTTCGATCTGGGAATCGGGCAGTGCCGCGATGTCGGCCCCGCGGGTCATCACTTCTCCTCCGGTCCGGCGGTGGCGGTGAACTCCGCGGTGTGGACGGCGCCGGCGTGCTGGAAGTCCAGGAACAACCGGTAGTCGCCCGCGCCGGGCGCCGTGACGGCGAAATCGATCCCGGGACCCGCCGCGGTGACGCCGTCGCCGGGATGTCCGTCCGGGTGCACGTGCAGGTATCCGAGGTCGGTGGTGCGCAGCGCCACCAGGTGACCGTATGCGCCGAGGTAGGGCTGCAGATCGGTGACGGGCTGTCCGTCGCGGCTCACCGCGAGGGTCACGTTCGACGTCTCTCCCGGTCGGAGCGTGCCGTCGAGGGTGACGGTGTACCCGTCCACGGTGGTGGTCGGTGCGGGAGCGGGCAGTTCCTGCGGGTCGTAGGTGCCCGCGACGCGCAGGTCCGTGCCCAGGGTGACGCCTTCCCCGCCTGCCGGGGTGAAGTCCGCGATCACGCGGTAGTCGCCGCCGCGGGCGAGGTCGAGGGGGATGCTCCACGTTCCGGCCGCGTCGAGCGTCGGGTGCACGTGCTGGAATCCGGCGAGGTCCCGGCGGACGACGATCAGGTGCAGCAGCTTCTCGTGCTCCACGGCGTAATCCGTCACGGGTACCCCCGAGGGGTTCGTGATCCGGAACTGCACCGGGACCCCGGCACCGGCGGTGACCTGGTCGGATGCGAGTTCGAGGGTGTAGCCGTTCGCAGTGGGCGTCAGTCCGCCCGGGGTCGGGTCGGCGGCGGCGTCGTGGCTTGCCGCCCCGTGTCCGTCGTCCTCGGCCGTGTGCGCGGCGGGCTCGGCCACGTCCGGGCCGGCAACCGACCCGAGGGCGAGCGCGGCACCGAAGATCACGACGAGTCCGACGGTGAATCCGGCGAACTTGCCGGTTGCGTTCATGATGGGGCTCCTGTGCTGGAGTTTGCCGGCTCAGCCGGCGACTGAGTATCCGGCTTCCGCGACGGCATCCGCGACGGCGCCCGGGTCGAGGTCGGTGGTGCTCTCGATGACGACCTTGCCGGTGGCCAGATCGACGTTCACGGCGGTGACGCCGGGGAGTTCGTTGATCTCCTCGGTTACCGAGGACACGCAGTGGTCGCAGGTCATGCCGGTGATGGTAACGCTGGAGGTGCTCACGGGGGTTCGCCTCTCTTCGGGGTATCGATGTCTTCTCTGAGAGCTACCATACCCCCCTACCGTATTCCCGCAAGCGTGTGCCGAGTCCGCGTTCCTCTCCCACGCGGACCCGAAAAAAGTGATTGAGTGAGGTACCGCATCTCACCGGGAAACGGAGCCTGGCAATGTCGATGGACACGTTGCGCACCCTGATGCTGCGCCGCAAACCGCTCACCGAGAACTCCGACCTGGTGCGGAATGCCTGACGACGGCCGGAAACGGGTGGATGCCACCACCCTGACCGGTGTTCCCGCGACGATGATGTGGACGCTCCGCAACCGTGCCGTCGAGGCGTCGCGTCCGGGCAGCACGTTCGCCGACCCGCTTGCAGTGACGCTCTACGAGACCCTCGACTATCCGTACGAGAACTTCGGGAAACCGGGCCAATCCCACGCACTGCGCGCTCGGGCCTTCGACGACGAGATACGGGCGTTCCTCGCCGACCACCCCGGCGGAACGGTCGTCGCCCTCGGTGAAGGATTGCAGACCAGCTACTGGCGGATCGGCGACCCCGACGTCCGGTGGGTGTCGATCGACCTGCCCGAGGTGGTCGCCCTGCGCACACAACTCCTGCCGGACGAGCCGAACGTCACCACACTCGCGGTGTCCGCGCTGGACCGTTCGTGGATGGACCACGTCGACACCGATCGGGGCGTGTTCGTCTCGGCCGAGGGCCTGCTGATGTATCTGCCCGCCGACGAGTCGCTGTCCCTGATCGGCGACTGCGCCCGGCGTTTCCCAGGCGGTCGGATGATGTTCGATTCGGTGCCGAAATGGTTCAGCCGCAAGACGCAGAAGGGAATGCGGATCCACGGCGACTACACCGTCCCGCCGATGCCGTTCCACCTCTCCGCCGGCGACGCGGCGGACCTGCCCGGACAGGTGCCGGACCTCGCGTTCACCCGCGAGGTGACGCTGCCCCTCGGCCGGGGTCTGTGGGGGTCGACCCTGCTCCGCAGGCTGTCGGAACTGCGGCCGCTGCGCAACTCGCGTCCGACGCTGACCCTGTGCGGATTCGCGGGCTGAACCCCGTCCGACGAGCGATGTGGGCCGACCAGCAGCAGAATGGTGCAATGGCGGACCGCGGATTCACCCCGACACAGCTCGCGGCACGTGCCGCGTACCTGCTTCGCGGCAACGACCTCGGCACGATGACGAGTGCCGCGCCGCGCCTGTACCCGCACATGTGGAGTTGGGACGCGGCGTTCGTCGCGGTCGGATTGGCGCCCCTGAGCGTGGAGCGGGCCGTCGTCGAACTCGACACCCTGCTGTCGGCGCAGTGGAAGAACGGGATGATCCCGCACATCGTGTTCGCGAACGGCGTCGACGGATACTTCCCCGGTCCCGGGCGGTGGGAGTGCGGGACCCTCGCCGCCCACGCGCCGAGCGGCACGCAGACGTCGGGGATCACCCAGCCGCCCGTCCACGCCATCGCGGTGCAGCGCATCCTCGATCACTCACGCAGGCACGGTCGCAGCACCCGTGCCGTCGCCGAGGAGTTCCTCGACCGGCGCTGGCCCGACCTCGTGCGCTGGCATCGCTGGCTGGCCAACGCCCGCGACCTCGACGGCAACGGCCGGATCGCGCTGTACCACGGCTGGGAGTCCGGCATGGACAACTCGCCGCGCTGGGACCACTCGTACGCCAACGTCGTGGCCGGGGTGATGCCCACGTATCTGCGCGAGGACCTGTCCCACGTCACCGACACGGGACAGCGGCCGTCGAACGGCGAGTACGACCGCTACCTGTGGCTGCTCGAGGAGATGAAGACGGTCCGCTACGACGACGAGGAACTGGCCACCGCCATGAGCTTCGCGGTGGAGGACGTGTTCGTCAGCGCCGTGTTCTCGATGGCGTGCGAGGTGCTCGCGACCATCGGCGAGGAACACTCGATGCCGAACTCCGATGTCCGGGAACTGCACGGGTGGGCCGCCCGGTTCCGGCAGGGCGTCCTCACCACCACCGACGAACGATCCGGGGCGGCACGCGATTTCGATCTGCGCAGCGGCCGGTGGATTTCCACCGAGACCCTGGCCATGTTCTCCCCCTTGCTGTGCGGCGGCCTGAGCCGTGACGCCGAACGCGCTCTGCTCCGCACGTTCGAGGGGCCGAAATTCTGCGGCCACCCCGACCTCCGGTACGCCGTGCCGCCGTCGACGTCGCCGGTGTCGGGCGACTTCCGCCCGCGCGAGTACTGGCGCGGTCCGGTGTGGCCGGTGATGACGTGGCTGTTCTCCTGGGCGTTCGCCCGGCGCGGGTGGGCCGAGCGCGCCCACCTGCTGCGGTCCGAGGGGCTCCGGCAGGCCAGCGACGGCAGTTTCGCCGAATACTACGAACCGTTCACCGGTCAGCCCCTCGGCAGCATGCAGCAGTCGTGGACGGCCGCCGCAGTTCTGGACTGGTTGGGCTGAGCCCCCGTGAGTACTTATTAACCGCAGGACGTTAATAAGTACTCACAGGCGCTAGTCGCACAAGCGGATCGGGCCGAGCTCGGCGTACCGGTCGCCGGGGCCGGGGTTGTCGGCCGGGGTGGCGCCGCCCAGATGGTGCATCACGCCCCAGACGGCGTTGAGCGCGGTCTGCACGGCGCCCTCCGCCCAGCCTGCGGTCCAGGAGATGTCGTCGCCGGCCAGGAAGATGCCGCGATGTCGCGGGTCGAGTTCGTCCTGCACGAAATGGCTGAACAGCCGTTCCTGGTACCGGTAGTGACCGGGGAGGTTCGCCTTGAACGCCCCCATGAAGTCGCGTTCGGTCTCCCAGGACAGCGTGACCGGCGTCGAGATGATGTGACTGCGGAAGTCGACACCCGGGTAGATCTCCTCGAGCGACTTGATCATGAGGTTCATCCGCTCCGTCGCGTCGAGCGGCAGGAGCTTGAGCGAATCGTCGGACCACGTGTAGGACAGGCAGATCAGGCCGGGCTTGTCGTCGCCGTGGTCGAGGAGGTAGGTGCCGCGGCTCATCCGGTCCGTCAGGGTCATGCTGACGAGGTCGCGGCCGGTCACCGGATCCTTGTCCTTCCAGAACGGACGATCCACGAGGGCGAACACCTTCGTCGACCCCATGTAGTGGGTGCGCTCGATGGCGGTCCAGTGGTCGATCGGGAACAGGTCGTCGTCGCAGTGAATGTTGTTGAGCAGCATCCAGCTCTGCGCCGTGAAGACCGCGGCGGGGTAGGTGCGGATCTCACCGGACGAGTCGGTGACCGTTACCTGGTGCGGTGCGGTTCGCCGGACCTCGGTGACGCGGGGACGGGTGGCTCCGCCGTTCAGCGCACGCACCGACGTGCCGTCCGGCCAGTGCGCGATCCCCGACGGGGTGTCGGTCCACAGGCGCAGGGGCAGTTGCTGCGACCCGCCGACGATGCCGCGGTGGTGGTCGTCGGCGGCGGTGATGACGACGCGCAGGATCTCGAGGATCGAATTGGGGAAGTCGGTGTCCCAGCCGCCCGTTCCGAAACCGACCTGGCCGAACACTTCCCGATGCCGGAACGACGCGAAGTGCTTGGATCCGGCGAGGAAACCGTAGAACGTCTGATCGTCCAGCCGGACCACCAGGTCGTTCCAGATCCGCTTGAGTTCGGCGGTGTCACGGTCGCGGATCGCTTGCTGGAGCGGAATCAGCTCGGCATGATCCTCGAGCGTGCGCTGCCACGCATCCGACACCTCCCGGAAGACGGGCGGCAGGTCGTCGAGGTGCTGCGCGTAGTAGCTTTCGCCCTTGAGGTCGATGACCGTGCTGGGGGTGCTGTCGGCGAGCGGGTTCGGGAACGCCTCGGTCCGCAGTCCCATGGCGTCGAGGTAGTGGAACAGGGTGGTCGACGACGGTGGGAACCGCATCGCACCCATCTCGGCCACCACGTCCGGGTGCCCGTCGAACGGCTCCGACCGCATCCGGCCACCGATCTGATCGGCTTCGTAGACAATCGGTTTCAGGCCCTGCTTCATCAGCTCGTACGCAGTGACCATTCCCGACAGTCCGCCGCCGATGACTGCCACCTCGGTGCCGTGGCGATCGGCGGGCACCGCGCCGAGACCCGACCGGTGCGTGATGTAGTCGTCGTAGGCGAACGGGAAGTCGGGGCCGAACATGGTGAGCGGCCGGGGATCGGTGTCCGCGGCGGTGCTGTCCGGAGTGACGGGGATCGTCATGAAGTCTTCTCCTGCATGAAGGGGTAGAGGTCGAGGCGTCGGTCGTCGAGATGGGTGTTGTCGCGGCGGGATCGGTGGAGGACGTCGAGTTCGAGGTCGACGATCGCCAGCTCCTCGTGGCGGCCTGCGCGGGCGAGTTCGGTGCCGTCGGGCGCGATCGCGCAACTGGACCCGCAGTAGTCGAGGTCGGCTTCGGTGCCGCACCGGTTGACGTACGTGACGAACAGCTGACTCTCGTAGGCCCGGGTCGGGACGACGCTCTCCGCGATGAATTCGTACGGGCTCATCAGGCCGGTGGGGACGACGAGCCACTGGGTTCCCCGGTCGGCATGTGCGCGAACGGCTTCCGGAAACTCGACGTCGTAGCAGATCAGGATTCCGCACCGGATTCCGGCGTGGTCGAACTGGACCACCAGTTCGTCGCCGGCGGCGAAGTGCGACCGGTCGAGCTCACCGAACAGGTGCGTCTTGCGGTAGTTCGCGAGCGACGTACCCGACGGGTCGACAACCTGCACGCTGTTGTAGACGATGCCCGCGTCCGCCTCGGGGTATCCGTAGACGACGGCGATCCCGGACTCGCGGGCGATCTCCGCGATTCGCGTCGCAATCGGTCCGTCGGCGGGTTCGGCCCGCTCCGCGATCAGCGATCCGATGTTGTAGCCGGTGGCCGCCATCTCCGGGCAGACCAGGATGGACGCCCCGGATGCTGCCGCCGTCTGCGCGGCGGAGGCGATGGCGGAGAGGTTCGCCGCGACGTCGAAGGAGAGTTCGGGACCTTGGAACAGTGCTGCCCTCATCGTGCCGTCACCTCTTCCGGGTTGCTGCGGAGTTCGGACTTGCGGACGCCGTAGGCGAAGTAGATCGCGAGCCCGACTGCCATCCACAGAGCGAACGCCACCCACGTCGAGACGCCCAGGCCGAACAGCAGCAGCGCGCAGAACACGACGCCGAGGACCGGCATCAGTGGGAACAGCGGGGTCCGGAAGCTGCGGTGCAGGTCGGGGTGGCGGCGGCGCAGGATGATGACGGCGATGTTGACGAGCATGAACGCGAACAGCGAGCCGATGCTCGTCGCGTCGGCCAGTTCGCCCAGCGGCACGAACCCCGCGAGCGCGGAGACGACACCGCCGACGACCACGATGTTGACGACGGGCACCCGGGTGCGCGGGTTGACGCGGGAGAAGACCCGCGGAACGAGACCGTCGAGCGACATCGCGTACAGGATGCGGGTCTGCCCGTACATCACGGCGAGGACGACGCTGGCGATGGCGATCACCGCGCCCGCGGACAGGAGGATGGCGGGCCAGGTGCTGGTGGTCGCGGCATTCAGGATGGTCGCGAGTGCGGCGCCCTCCCCCGCGATGTCCTGCCAGGGCATCGCGCCGACAGCCGCGATCGCGACCAGACAGTAGAGGATCGTGACGATCAGGAGCGAGAGGATGATGGCGCGGGGAAGGTCGCGTTTCGCGTTCTTCGCCTCGTCGCCGGCGGTCGAGGCGGCGTCGAACCCGATGTAGGCGAAGAACACCTGGGAGGCCGCGGCCGTCACGCCTGCCGCGCCGAGGGGGATGAACGGCGTGAAGTTTCCGGCACGGAACGCGGTGAACGCGACAGCACAGAAGAACACGAGCACGAGGATCTTCAGTGCGACCATGACCGTGTTCACCAGGGCGCTCTCGGACGCTCCCCGGGTCAACAGTGCCACCGCGACGAGCACGATGACGATGGCGGGCACGTTGACGATGCCGCCCGCTCCCGGTGATTCGCTGATCGCGGCGGGTAGCGCGATGCCGAACATGCCGTGGAGTAGTTCGTTGATGTACTCGCCCCAGCCGACGGCGACGGCCGCGACCGAGACGCCGTACTCGAGCATCAGGCACCAGCCGCAGATCCACGCGAAGAGTTCGCCCATCGTCGCGTAGGTGTACGAGTACGAGCTGCCGGAGACGGGGATGCTGCCGGCGAGTTCCGCGTAGGAGAGGGCGGAGAAGAGCGCGGTGAACGCCGCGAGCACGAAGGCGAGGACGACGGCGGGGCCGGCCTTGGGGGTCGCCTCGCCGAGGATGACGAAGATGCCCGTTCCCAGCGACGCACCGATGCTCAGCGCGGTGAGGTGCACCAGGCCCATCGACCGCTTGAGTCCGTGACCGGGTTCCTGGTCGTTGCGCGCCACGATCGCGTCGACCGATTTACGGGCGCGCAGTGCGCCGGCCAGTCCCGGCGGGCGCGGAGAAATCTTGGTGATGTCCAACGTTGAGCTCCTGAGCGGTGGAGTGATGTGGACAACAATGAACGGACGAGCCGTGACTGTCAACACATGTTTCCTAAACCGCTTGACGGTTTCCTAGCGGGAGGTGGGCCGGACGTCGTCCGGTAGTGCGGGGGCCAGAATCCACAGAACGGTCGCGGTGTCGTCGCCGAGCGCGCGGAAGCTGTGCGGCAACTGGGGAGAGAAGGTGAACGCGTCCCCGGCCGCGAGCGACACGTCCTCCCCGGCCCCCGGGCCGTTGAAGGAAATGCAGATCTCGCCCGAGACGACGTAGACGAATGCGACGTCGACCGGCAGTTCGTACGTTTCCGAGCCGCTCCCGCCGCCGGGTTCGATCCGGCTCAGGAGCGACTGGATGCGGCGCTCGCCGAACGGTGTCAGCAGGAACTCGGCCATGCGCTCCCCGCCGAAGCTGATCGGCGGGTAGTTGTCGGCACGTACGACCTCTCCTGCGGCGGAGCTCTCGAACAGGGACCCGACGGGAATGTTCAGGGCGGCGCAGATCCGCACCAGCGTGGCGACGGATGCGCTCGCGTGGTCCCGCTCGATCTTCGACAGGTAGCCCTTGGTGATGCCGCAGCTCGCCGCCAGATCGTCGAGGGTGAGGCGCTGGGCCTGCCGGGCCGCCTTGAGCCGGGGGCCGATCCTGGGCGCGTCGACGCCCGACGCACCTTCGGTTGCGAGCTCGTTCGCCATGCATCGATCCTTCGTCGTGTCTCGTATAGGAAACAGGTGTTGACAATAGTGCGTTCCAGGGAAACGATACGACGACGCCACGTCTCCGGCACACACCGAAGGATTCCGATGAGTACAGACGACAGCAGGGCCCACGACGCGACCCGCATCCAGGGCCCCGTCGACGCCACCCGCACGCCGCGCTACGCCGAACCCAGCACGTTCGCCCGCCTCCCCCGGCTCGACGAGGTGTCCCGCGCCGACGTCACGGTGATGGGCGTCCCGTTCGACTCCGGCGTCAGCTACCGTCCCGGCGCACGCTTCGGCCCCGGCCACATCCGCGCCTCGTCGAAGCTCCTGCGTCCGTACAACCCCGCACTCGACGTGCACCCCTTCGCGGCGCAGCAGGTCGCCGACTTCGGCGACATCGGCGTCAACCCGTTCGACATCCAGGAAGCCCTGGCCACCGTCGACGGCGCCGTCACCGACCTGCGCAAGGACGGCTCGACCGTGCTGACGCTCGGCGGCGACCACACCATCGCCCTGCCGATCCTGCGTTCCCTCGCCCGCGACCACGGCCCCATCGCCGTCCTGCACTTCGACGCGCACCTCGACACGTGGGACACCTACTTCGGCGCCCCCTACACGCACGGCACCCCGTTCCGGCGGGCCAGCGAGGAGGGGCTGATCGACCTCGAGCGGTCGCAGCACATCGGCATCCGCGGCCCGCTGTACAGCAAGAAGGACCTCGAGGACGACGCGGTTCTCGGTTTCCAGGTCATCCGCTCCGACGACTACGAGGTGGACGGCGTCGCCAGCATCGTCGAACGGATGCGTCGACGGCTCGACGGCGGACCGGTCTACGTGTCCGTGGACATCGACGTCCTCGATCCCGCGCACGCGCCGGGCACCGGAACACCCGAGGCCGGCGGCATGACGTCCCGCGAGTTGCTGAACACGCTGCGCGGACTCGTCGGCCTGAACGTGGTCGGCGCCGACATCGTGGAGGTCGCGCCCGCATACGACCACGCCGAAATCACCGGCATCGCGGCAGCGCACGTCGCGTACGAGTTGCTGTCGGTTCTCGCGATCAACGCGTCGGCGGCCCCGGGCCGGGCTGCGCGCGGCGAGACGCTCCGGCAGGCGGCGTACGTGACGAAGTGACGTCCGTTGCCACGTGCGGATAGCGGGAAGACGTTACCCTCGGGCGCATGGCTATCGGGGTGAAGGTCCGAAGGTTCTCCAAGATCGCACCACTACTGCTCGCCGGTGCGCTCGCGGCGGCAGTGCCGGGGCATGCTGCCGCCGAACCCGTCAGAGGTCCGGACGTGGCCTCGTGGCAGCACCCGGGCGGGTCACCGATCGACTGGTTCGCCGTCCGCAACGCCGGCCACGACTTTTCGATGGTCAAGGCCACCGAGAGTCTCAATTACGTCAATCCGTTCTTCGTCCAGGACTGTCTCGCCATGCGGGTGGCCGGCGTTGCCCGCGGCGCGTACCACTACGCCGACCCCACCCAGTCGCCGGAAGCGCAGGCTGCGTTCTACTCGACGGTGGTGCTGGGCATCAACGGTCCGGGTGACATGCCCCCGGTCCTCGACCTCGAGCAATCCGGTGGGCTGCCGCCCGCGGCGTTGATCGACTGGACGCACCGCTACCTCGACACCGTCCAATCGCTCACCGGACGTCAGCCGATCATCTACACGTACCCGAACTTCTGGCGGACGGCGATGGCGAACACCAACGAGTTCGCCGGCTACCCGCTGTGGATCGCCGACTACAACGGTCAGAACACACCCGGCCCCCTCCCCGGCGGCTGGAGCAACTGGACGTTCTGGCAGTACACCAGCACCGGTCGCATCGCCGGCGTCAACGGCGACGTCGACCTCAACGTCTACAGCGGGGCGCAGGGCGACTTCGCGCGGTACTCCAACAGCGCAGCCCCCTTCGGCAGCTGACACCCGGCGGGCGCGATCAATCCCGGCACGCCGGATTTCCGGGGAACGCCGGGACGCCGACTCGGCAGCCGACGTCGGTGACGGCGGTCAACCGCTCGACCGGCTCCCGGATCTCGAGCGCCGGCACGAGGCCGTAGGTCAGGAGTGCATTCTTGGTCGCCGGCGCCGTGGCGCGCTCGTCGAGGGTTCCCCGCACCCGCGCGAAGTTGACGAGTTCGTCGTACACCATCGACAGTGCCGCCTCGGTCGTCCGGTCTTCCGGGTGCAGCCCGGCGAAGTCCACGCCCGTCTCGTATTCGTGACGGACGGCATGCGGACCCTGGTCGCAGGTGGGCTGGTTCAGATCGATCCGAAAGTCCGGCCCGCCCGGGCCCGGCGGCGTGATCGTGCCGGCGTCGGTGCAGACGTGGTGTGAGATGCGATCGCCGAGTGCATGAATGTAGATGCCGGTCCGCGCATTCCAGGAGTTCTCGCCGATCCAGGAGTCGAATTGTGACGACGGGACCGTGTCGGAGATGACCTGCTGCCCGGTCATGTTGGTGAACGGGATGGCGGCCGGAGTCTCCAGGCTGTACGTGCCGTTGATCTGCACGGGATTCGCATCCCCGTAACATGTTGCGCCCGTGGCATAATCGCCGTTCTCCGAGAGGTTCGTGAAACCTCCCGTGCACAACGGAGCGCCGCTTCCCGGACCGGACAGGGCCCAATTCCGTAGGTGCGTGAGCATGACCTCGTGCCGTGGATCGTCGACATCGGGGTGCAACCCGTTGGGCAGGGGATCCATCGGTCCGCGCATCGTGGGCAGGAAGTGGAAGAGGAACCCGCCGGTGTCGAAGTGGGTGCGCACCAGTCCGCTGATGTCCTTGGTGGTCAGTGCGCCGGCATCCGGGACGAGCCGGCCGAAGATGTCGCGGGGGGCGAACGTGCCGAGGTCGGTCGCTTCGTCGTACGCCGCGATCCAGTACGCATCCAGCTCCGAGAAGCCGACGGTGCGGGCGATGATGTACGTCGAGTCCGAATGCACGAGACTCCGTCCGCCGAGCGGGCGGCGCAACGTGAACCCGTAGCGGACGAACGCCTCGGCGCCGCAGATCGGCGAGTTGGGATCGTCGAGTAGGCATTCCGGTGGCAGCGGGGCGCAATTATGCGGTGGGGCACCGTCCTCGGTGTAGCAAATATCCTCGGCGAATCCGTACACCGGTGGCGGTGACACGACGAAGGCAGCAGCGGTAAGCGACAGCGCCACGATGGTTCCACCGACTCTTCGAGTGAATCTTCTCATCGAGGTTCACCTTTCGGTGTGGCCGAGTAGATCAACATTAACACCGGGGAACAAGTGGGACGCGCGGTTCTCTCGAGTGCGGCCGGTTGGCGGAGTCACCTTCGTGCACGCTGCGATTCGCGGCGTCGGCGAAATGTGCAAGGGTTGTCCTTCATCCAGGACCAGCTCCTGCGCTGTCTATGAACTGCACACCAGCACAGTCGAATTCGTCTGATCGGCGCCCGCAATGTCGGGGTTCGCGACGTCGTGACCGAAGGCCCGCAGCGCGGGTCGCAGAAAGCTCTGCTAGAGCGACGATGTCACGCTCGCGAAGGATGTCCGTCCAATCGGACGATGAGGGAATGACGAGAATCAACTCTCTTCCACTTTCAATTTATAGCGCACCGGGGGGCTTGCGGCAAGGCCCGGGTGGTGTCGCAGAATTACCGGCCGTAGCCAGAACCTGCGGAAAGGGGAGTCGCGAGTGCGTGTGTTGTTGTCGACGTATGGGTCGCGTGGGGACGTCGAACCGTTGGTGGGACTCGTCGTGCAGTTGAAGGCGCTCGGCGCGGAGGTGCGGGTGTGCGCGCCGCCGGACGAGGATTTCGCGCAGCGGCTGGCCGGGGTCGGTGTGTCGATGGTGCCCGTCGGCCGGTCGGCGCGCGCGCTGACGACTGCGGCGCCGTCGTCGGCGGACCTGCCCCGGCGAGCGGCCGAGTTGATCGCCGGCCAGTTCGACGCGGTCACCGCGGCGGCCGAGGGATGCGACGCGTTGGTGGCGACCGGCGTGATGCCGGCCGCGGCCGGCGCGCTGTCGGTGGCCGAGAAACTGGGCATCCTTTCTGTGTCCGTGACCTTCCAGCAGCTCACCCTGCCGTCGCCGCATCGCCCGCCGCTGGCGTATCCGGGCCGGGCGTTCCCGCCGGACGTGACGGACAACCGGATGCTGTGGGACCTGGACGCTCAGAGCATCGATGCGCTGTTCGGGGAGGCGCTCGACACCAACCGGGCGTCGATCGGCCTGCGCCCGGTGGGCAACGTTCGCGACTACGTCATCGGCGACCGGCCGTGGCTGGCGACGGACCCCATCCTGGATCCGTGGCAGCAGACGCCGGACCTCGACGTCGTACAGACCGGCGCGTGGGTCCCTCCCGACGACCGCCCACTCCCGGCCGACGTGGTGGCATTCCTGGACGCCGGCACACCACCGGTGTACGTGGGCTTCGGCAGCATGCCCTTGCATGCGGCGACGGACGCCGCCCAGGTGGCCATCGAGGCGATCCGCGCGCAGGGCCGTCGCGCACTCGTCGGGCGCGGCTGGGCCGACCTGGCCCTGATCGACGACCTGGACGACTGCTTCGCCGTCGGCGAGGTCAACCAGCAGGCACTGTTCCGGCGCGTGGCCGCTGTCGTGCACCACGGCGGCGCCGGGACTACGACGACGGCCACCCTGGCCGGCGCGCCTCAGGTGGTGGTGCCGCAGGCGACGGACCAGCCGTACTGGGCCGGCCGGGTGGCCGACTTGGGCATCGGCGCGGCGCACGACGGTCCGGTTCCGACCTTCGAGTCCTTGTCGGCTGCGCTCACGGCGGCCCTGACCCTCGAGACCGGAGCACGAGCGGCCGCCGTGGCGGGCACGATCCGCACCGACGGAGCAGCGGTCGCCGCGACGTTGCTGCTCGACACGATCGGCCGAACCTCAGATCGGAGCTGATGACATGAAAAACCTGACTACCAGTGCGTTCGATCTTCCCGACCACCTCGCACCCAAGGCGGACCCGACGCTGATCGCCGACGACGAGCGGCACTTCGCGGCCCTCGCGGAAAGCCTCGCGCAGTCGATCGCCGACCTGTCCCGCCGCATCGATGCCGAGCGCAAGGCACCCCGCCGGCTGGGCCAGGAGGCGATGGAGCGGGACATGATGGTCCACCGGCTGACCGCTGAGCTGCGCGCCCTGCGCCGGTTCGGTTTGGACCTGTGCCTCGGGCACTTCGTCGGCGCTGACAACCCCGAGCCCGTGTACATCGGACGACTCGGCCTGATGGACCGTGCGGGCGATCAGCTGCTCGTCGATTGGCGCTCCCCCGTGGCCGAGCCGTTCTTCGGTGCGACCCACGGCAATCCGATGGGTCTGGCACGACGCCGCAGGTATCGCTGGACCCGCGGCCGGGTCAACGACTACTGGGACGAGGTGTTCGCCCCGGACGGGTTCGCAGGGAATGCCGCGCTCGACGACCAGTCCGCGTTCATCGCCAGCCTGGGCAGCAACCGGTCGGCCCGGATGCGGGACGTGCTCGGCACCATCCAGGCCGACCAGGATGCCATCATCCGCGCGGGATCCCGTGGCGCCCTCGTCGTCGACGGCGGCCCGGGTACGGGCAAGACCGTCGTCGCGCTGCACCGCGCCGCGTACCTGCTCTACTCCGATCCCCGGCTCCGTCACGGCGTGCTGTTCGTCGGTCCTCACGAGCCTTACCTCGCCTATGTCGCCGATGTCCTGCCCAGCCTCGGAGAGGAGGGTGTGCAGCTCTGCACCCTGCGGGACCTCGTCGCCGAGGGTGCCACCGCGAAGATCGAAACCGACCCGGACGTGGCCCGCCTGAAGTCGTCCGCGGATTTGGTGAAGGCCATCGACGCGGCCGTGAAGTTCTACGAGGAGCCGCCCACCGACGGCATGACGGTCGCGACCGAGTGGTCCGACATCTGGCTGAGCACCGACGACTGGGCCGAGGCGTTCGAAGCGCCGGAACCCGGCACTCCGCACAACGAGGCGCGCGAGCAGATCTGGGAGCTGCTGCTCACGATCCTGATCGACAAGTACGACGGTGACGTTCCGACGGCACATCTACGGAAGTCGTTGCAGCAGAACGACGAATTGCGCACAACCCTCGACAACGCGTGGACCCTGATCGAGGCGGCCGACCTCGTCGCAGACCTGTGGTCGGTGCCCGCCTACCTGCGCAAGTGTGCTCCCTGGCTCGGCCCCGACGACGTTCGGAAGCTGCAACGCCCGGACGCCCAGCGTTGGACGGTGTCCGACCTGCCACTCCTGGACGCAGCACGGCAGCGGCTCGGCGACCCCGAGGAATCACGACGGCGGCGTCGACACAACGCCGCCGTCGCCGCCGAACGCGAGGAGAGGTCCAAGGTCATCGACGACCTGATCGCGGCCGATGCCTACGACGACGGTGAAAGCTTGATGACGCAGCTGCGGCAGAAGGACCTGCAGGAGATGCTGGTCGACGAAGCCGCGCTGTCCAGCACCGACCCCGACCTGCTCACCCGCACGTTCGCGCACATCGTCGTGGACGAAGCGCAGGAACTGACCGACGCCGAGTGGCAGATGTTGTTGCTGCGCTGCCCATCCCGGAGCTTCACCATCGTCGGTGACCGGGCCCAGGCCCGGCACGGGTTCACGGAGTCGTGGAAGGAACGGCTCGAGAGGGTCGGGCTCGACCGGATCGAGCTGGCCTCTCTGACCGTCAACTACCGGACGCCGAAAGAGGTCATGGCGGAAGCCGAGCCGGTCATCCGTGCCGTGCTCCCGGACGCCAACGTACCGACCTCCATCCGCAGCAACGACATCCCCGTCGTACACGGATCTGTTCCCGATCTGGGCTCGATCCTCGACACCTGGCTCGAATCGAACTCCGACGGGATCGCCTGCGTCATCGGCGATCCGACGTTCCGCGCAACGTCCCGCGTCCGTTCGCTGACCCCGGAGCTGTCGAAGGGGCTCGAGTTCGACCTCGTCGTCCTCGTCGACCCCGACACCTTCGGCAAAGGGATCGAAGGAGCGGTCGACCGCTACGTCGCCATGACCCGGGCGACCCAGCGACTCGTCATCCTCACGAGTACCTGACGTCGCCGCGGTGGTTTCGTTTAGAGAAGCGAACCACCAGTGACAATCCCGAGGCCTCCGAGAAGGATCGGAACCAACCGGTCTTGTTCGAAGCTGGGTCGATGTCTGGGAAGTGGGAGTGGAGAAATGGCTGACTACAACAGCGTTGTTTCGTTGTCCCGTGAGGAATTCGAGCGATCGGCGCCGAGCCAGGCGGAACTCGACGATGAAACCAAGTCGACGAAATCCGACGCAGTCGACATAGCGAAGATGGAGCGCCTCCTGGACCTGCGGCCGGGCATGCTGGCCGGTGACGAGTACTACCTCGAAAGATTGTCCTGTCAATGTTGTGGACGGCTGCTGACCATGTACGACTTCGTATTCACCGGCCTGGTAGACGCGAGCCACTCGAAGTCGCTTATCGTGCACACGTTTGTCGGAAACAAACTGGTTGTGAACGAGCCGCGGCGCATCAGGTGCTCGGCGTGTGGTGAAATCGCCCGGCACAGTCCTTGGTATCGGATGCCGCAAAGTTATGGATGCAGGCCGGCCCACTTCGAATAGGATCCACTCGAGTTCGTGCCGACGCGAATTCTGCGCGAAGCGAGACAATCTGCGCGGTCGGGGTGCCGTCGCCCAGAGTCGCCTGCGAGGATTGCAGGTGCCCTTCGAGAGGAGACGAGAGATGACTGCGTCCGATCCACAGGTCACCACCCGCGAGCAGTGGCTCGTCGCGCGGCGCGATCTCCTCGCACAGGAGAAGGAGCTGACCCGCCACCGCGACCGGGTCAACGCCGCCAGGCGCGCGCTACCGATGGTCGAGATCACCGAGAACTACGTATTCGACGGCCCCGACGGCAGGACCAGACTCGGGGACCTGTTCGACGGCCGCAGCCAACTCCTGATCTACCACTTCATGTTCGAACCCGACGCCGATGAAGGATGCCCGTCGTGCTCGTTCACGATGGACAACCTCGGTTACCTCCAGCACCTCTATGCCCGGGACACGTCGTTCGCGGCCGTGTCGCGCGCACCGCTGGACAAACTCGAGCAGTACCGCCAGCGCATGGGCTGGACTTTTCCCTGGTACTCCTCGCACGGCAGCGATTTCAACTACGACTTCCACGTCACCCTCGACGCGTCGGTCGCACCGGTCGAATACAACTACAAGGACGAGGCCGAGCTCGAGCGGTTGAACCCCGCGTGGAAAGGCTGGTGCGGTGAAGAACACGGTGTCAGTGCTTTCCTCCGCCAGGGTGAGCGCATCTTTCACACTTACTCCGGCTAACGCCCGCTCCACCGAGATTCTCCTCGGCACCTACCACTGGCTCGACCTCACCGCCCGCGGCCGCCAGGAAGGCTGGGAACCAGAACCCCGCCGCGGCGACGACCCCTTCATGAGTTGGCTGCGCCGCCACGACGAATACGAACCAGACGAGATTTCAGGAGAGAAGATCCCCGACTGACCGCTCCATCTGCCCGACTGAGCTACATCAGTTCGAGTCCCGTTGCCTGCAATTCGAGATAGTCGCGCACCAACAGGTGAGAACACGGCGTGGACACCGCAGTCCAGGGCGTGTGTTGGGGTAGTTGCAGTGCCAATGATTCTGGTGCCGCTTCGCGACACCTGATATCTGCCCGGAGTCGCGGCGTCAAGGAGTTCCACCACGCATCCAGCACATACCTGCACTGGGAGAGGTAATCGGAGAGTGGCCCTTGGAGAACCGCCACCTGCGGTACCGAATCAGCTCCACCACTGATACCTGCGACGCACGAGTCCCCGCATACGGCCATCACCTGCCCGATGAAGTGCGGCGGCATTATGCCCTCGGGGTTTCGGAGCAGAGCGAGGCGCGCGCCGGCGGAAAGGGCTTCATATGCCGCTTCGGGGTCGATTGCCTCGTCACCCATGCCACGAACGTACTCGGCTGTGGCCGTCTCCTATCAGGAACAGCAATATGTAATCAGGATGAGCGCCGCGGCCACGTCAGTGTCGTCGGATCACGTTCGCCTCCGACGCGGTTCGGGTTCGCGTTCGGTTTCCGATCCGCCGAACAGCTCACCGAGCGACTCCCCCACGGCCTCGAGTGCGCCCTTGGTCTTGGACTTCGTGCTGCCGCTGCCCTTCACTTCGGAGACGAGGTCGGTCAGGCCCTTGAGTTCGCGCTGCTCGAACTCGGGCCACCTCCTGTGGTCATCGCTGCACTCCTCGCATTCGATTACCAGAGGTTCTCGCCTAATCGCCGCGCTTGCCGGGCGGTCGTTCCTCAGCTGGCTCTGCCGTCGCGTCGTCGTCGACTTTCCCTACCGCGCCCACGGTGGCGCCTCCGGCCGTGTCCGCGGTTCCCTCGAGCAGGTGTTCGGCGGTCTCGAGGACCGCATCGCTGCTGCGGAGCAGCCGGTTGTCGAGTGCGTCGACTCGGGCGGTGACGGCGGTCATCGCCGCCACTTTCACGGCGTCGAGGAGTTGGCCACGCACCGATTCACTGAGCTCGGCGAACTCGGGTGAGGATTGGAGCAGTGTGGCGGCCCGGTCCACCATCTCCTGAGGTCCCCCGGCGAGGCGGCCGGCACTCGCCGCCGCGAGCAGTAGTACCAGTTTCTTCCGATGCGCCCGGCCCAGCCAATAGCCCACGACCACCGCTGCCGCGACCTGCAAGCGGGCTATCATCGTCGACTCCCTTCACCCGGATCGGCGATCGCTGGTCGACGCCGGGCGACCCGGAGCTGGCCGCCCGGCGTACCCGAAATCGTCAAGTCGGTGTGTACCACCCCGAACCCGACTACCCGCAACGGATCGCCGTCAACCGGTCAAAGACCGCAATTGGCTGGGAAATTCGGTACGTGTGACGGGCGGTAGTAACGGTCCGACCCGGTCGCTTCTCCGCGGGATTCCGGCTACAACAGCCTTCGGACGGGTCGGAGGCCCGACGTTCGGACGATTCGTCCGCGGTCCAGCGTGTTCACGATCGCTGCCGCGGTCGACGCGATCGTCCGGTCGCCGTCGTGGGTCAGCCGGTCGAGTGCCCGCCGCGCCGCCGTGCCGGGAATCTCGGCGAGCGCCTGCGTGATCCGCAACCGCGTGGGCGGGTCATCGGCGTTGTCGAGCTTGTCCTGCATGACCTCGACGATGTCGTCGGCCGAGGGCGAGACCGTGGTCAGCAGGCCCAGAACTTCAGCGGCCTCGACATCGCGCCGCCCCTCGACGACCATCTCGATCAGGGTGGGCATCGAGTCGATCTTTCCGCGAGAGCCGAGAGCGAGGGCCGCGTACCCGCGGACTGTGGCGTCCGAATCCTCGAGAGCTCGCCTCAGTTGGACCGTTGCCTCGGCGGTGTGGATTGCCGCTATCGCGGCAGTGGCGCGACGCCGGACGTCGACCTCCTCCGCGTCGAGACCGTGGGCCAGATCCGCGAGTCCCCGACCGGCGACCCGTGCCAACGACCACTGCAGCGCTCCGGCCACATTGAGGTCGTCCTCCGACAGGATGGCTTCGACCAGCGATTCGACGGGCAGCGACGCAGTCCCGCTCTGAGACAGGATCGCTTGTTGACGGCGGGCCGCGGACTCCGATTCGAGCGCACGCAACAGACTGACGATGCGCAGGACATCGTCCCACTCCGCCGGCGAGGCGGCGTCGACTCGTTCGAGCTTGCCGAGCAGTTCCTCCTCGGCGGCGATCCGCTGGCGGGTGTGGCGGATGAGGTCTCCCACCAGATCGGCCGGTGCGAAATCGGGCTCGTCCAGTGCACGCTTGGCTTCGTTCAACGACAGCCCCAAGGTCCTCAGGCTCTCGACGTGGAAGAGCCGTCGGATGTCGTCGGCGGAGTACTCGCGGTAGCCGCCGGACGTGCGGCCCGTGGGCTTCACAAGTCCCAACGTGTCGTAGTGACGCAACATCCGCGTGCTGACACCGCAACGCCGCGAGACCTCACCGATCAACATCCCATCTCCTCCTACTACGTGTCCGGACCGGCGACCGCGACGCGCTTCGCCGTCTCGACCGCGAGGGTGAACCCACTGTCGGGGTCGTGGCAGAGCCGCCTCGTCGCATCCGCAAGCGCACGAATGCGCGGATCGGGACTCGTCCCGGCTGCGTCGAGGACCGGTAGGACAGCGTCGCCGAGTCCCACCAGCGCACGGCTCAGACTGAGCTGCATGTGCTGGTCGCCCCGTCCGAGTTCGGTCGCCAGATCGACCGCGAGCGCAGCCTCGTCGCAGGGCGGCACGAGTGCCACGGCCGCCCGCCACGCACTGCGCGCGACCTCGTCGTGCTCGTCGTGCAGCAGTGCCGACACCGCGGGCCAGGCGAGCCGGTCCCCGATCTTGGACAGGGTGTGCAGCGACTGACTGCGGGCCTGCGCGGTGCCGGAACCGAGCTCTCGGACCAGTCTCGGCACCGTGAGCTCGGTCGGCAGGCGGCACAATGCCCAGGTCAGCATGTCCCGGACGAAGAAGTCCGGTTCGATGGCACACCGATCGACGAGAGTGTCCGTGAGATTCGGATCGGGGCGTGTGCCTGCAGAGAGCGCCGCCCGCAGTCGACCCGACGGGTCGGCTGCGGCCAGAGCGTCGACGAGGTGAGCATGCGGCCCACCGTGGTTGGTTGTGTTCACGACAACCACCTCCTTCGTCGACCATTCGAGTCCTTGGCACTGTGTCAGGGTCAAGGACTCGTTGTCAGGGGGCCGTCGTCTGCCGGTCAGCTCGTCATACTGGCGAACATGCCGGGCTCGTAGGAACCCGCCGGGTTGCGCACGATCACGTTGATCCGGTTGGCGGCGTTGATGAGGGCGACCAGGGAGACCAGCGCGGCGATCTGGTCGTCGTCGTAGTGCTTGCGCACCTGGGCCCAGGTCTCGTCGGACACGCCGTGGTGGGCGTCGGCGAGCCGGGTACCTTCCTCGCTGAGTGCCAGCGCGGCCCGCTCGGCCTCGGTGAACACGGTGGCCTCGCGCCAGGCGGCGACGAGGTTGAGCCGGACCGGAGTCTCGCCGGCGGCCGTGGCGTCCTTGGTGTGCATGTCGGTGCAGAACCCGCAGCCGTTGATCTGGCTGGCCCGGATCTCGACCAGGTGCTGGGTGGCCTTCGGCAGCGGCGATTGGTCGATCACCATGGCGGCGTTGGCGAACCGCTTGCCGAATTTCAGGGCGATCTCGTTGTCGAACAGGTTGAATCGGGCGTCCATGACTTCGTCCTCACTCGTGGCGTCGTGTGCTGATCGGTACGAACATGAGATGCCGGCCACCCGGTCCTTGTGACAATCGCTCACGCCGCGGCCTCGCGGTCACGTAATTTGGCAGCGGGCACACGGGTCGGCAGCCGTCTGATGTCACAAAACGGCGGGGTCCGGTGTCTGGTGTGTGACACAGTCGAGAGTGAAGAGGAGCCACCATGGCCGGCACGTCGCAGACCACGCCCGCAGATCGCGGCGGGAGCCAGGACGATCGTTCGGACCCCGCTACCGAGGCGTTCGTCGCCCACCGCAACCTGCTGTTCACCGTCGCCTACGAGATGCTCGGCTCGGCCGCCGATGCCGAAGACATCCTCCAGGAGACCTGGCTGCGGTGGGCGGGCGTCGATCTCGGCACGGTGCGCAATCAGCGTGCGTATCTGGTCCGGATCACCACCCGCCAGGCGCTCGTCCGGCTGCGCACACTCAGCCGGCGCAAAGAGTCCTACGTCGGCCCCTGGTTGCCCGAGCCGCTGCTGACCGCGCCCGATGTGGCCGAGGACGTCGAGTTAGCCGACAGCGTCTCGATGGCGATGCTGCTGGTGCTGGAGACGCTCGCGCCGACCGAGCGGGCGGTGTTCGTGCTGCGTGAGGTGTTCGCTCTGGAGTACGGCGAGATCGCGGCTGCCGTCGGCAAGAGTCCGGACGCCGTCCGCCAGATCGCGCACCGGGCGCGGGCACATGTCGCGGCGCGCAGGCCGCGCGGCGCCGTTTCCCCGGCCGAGTCCCGGGACGCACTCGAGGCGTTCCAACGGGCGCTCGAGACGGGCGATCTGCAGAGCCTGCTCGACCTGCTCGCACCGGACGTCGTCCTGTTGGGTGACGGTGGCGGAGTGAAGCAGGCTGTGCTGCGGCCCATCGTGGGGGCCGACAAGGTGGGTCGCCTGCTGGCGGCCGGCCTGCCCCGGATCGACGGCGAGGTGTCGGTCGAGCCGGTGCAGATGAACGGCTCCCCGGCTCTGATCGTCCGGCTCGACGGGGAGATCGACGACGTCGTGGCGGTGCGGATGGACGACGGCATGATCACCGGTCTCTACATCGTGCGCAACCCCGAGAAGCTGTCGCGCGTCGAGCGGGAAACCGCGGTGAGCCGCTGAGTCCGAAAGTCTCCCTAGTTCGCCTCCGCACGGTGGCGGTCGCGCCAGGCTGCTTCCCATTGGCGGGTCAGGGACGGGTAGACGATGAGGTACCGAAAAGGCGCGATGGCGGTCATGTAGAGCCGCCCGAACCAACCGTTGGGCTTGACGAGGACGGTCATCTGCAGCTCGTAGTCGCCGTTCGCTCCTCTCGCCCAGCCGAGATGCATCACGGTGTGGACGGTCTTGTTCGCCAGCTCGCGGGCGGACTCCGTGTCGAGCTCGTACACCGCGGTGAGGGGCATGCCGTCGTCGTCCGGGCCGCGAGGTGCGGCGCGGACATCGCTGGGCAGGCGGTCGCGGAGCGAGGCAACCCGCTCACCGACGCCCGTTGACGGATTGTCCCAGCCGAAAAGTGCCCCGAGCTTCCACCGAACGGCGAACAACAACCTCACCGGCCAGGGCTGCTTCGAGGGTCCCCCCGCGGTTCGCATCGCCGCGAGCATCGTCGGGAAGTCGTCGGGCCCGGCTCCGGGAGTGCGGAACGACCACACGTCCTCGACGTCGAAGTCGCTCGTGAATTCGTGGATGCGCCAAGGCTGCTCGATGTAGTTGGCCTCTGCTATTCGTGGCACTGTCGTCCCCGATCTATACGGCACCGTATATTTCATCTATACGGTACCGTACAAATTGAACGCGATCAATGGAGGTGGCCAGATTCCTGCCGTGGCCCGCACGACACGAGCCCGTTGGATAGAGGCGGGCCTCGACGCCCTCGCACGAGGAGGGCCGGACTTCGTCCGCGTCGAGACACTCGCCGCCGAGCTCGGTGTGACGAAGGGCGGGTTCTACGGCTACTTCGACGGCCGCCCCGCGTTGCTCACCGAGATGCTCGACGAGTGGGAACGCCGCTGCACCAAAGCCGTTATCGCCCAGGCAGACGCCGAAGGCGGCACCCCCGCCGACAGAATCCGGCGCGTGGGGCAACTGACCTACTCGGAGGACCTACACCGGATCGATCTCGCGGTCCGGGCCTGGGCCCACCACGACCAGTCCGTCGCGACGCGCCTGCAGCGCATCGACAACGAGCGGATGGAGTTTCTGCGGACGATGTTCGGCACCTTCGTCACCGACCCCGACGAGATCGAGGCACGCAGCACGCTGATGTTCGGGCTCGCGATCGGCCGCCACTTCATCGTCGCCGACCACCCCGGGTACACCAAACGCGAAGCCATCCAGCTTGCCGGAGAATTCCTCTTGCGCCCGTAAGGTACGAACTGTCCTGCCGAGTAAGGGTTTCTGCCGACCGGCTCAGTCGCGGTGAGCCGACAGTAGCCACGCCGGCAGCATGGTCCGGCCCTTCTCGTCGTGCTCCCAGTTCGCGGCCTGCTCCGGGCCTAGCAGTGCGTGGATGAAGGCCGGGCGAATGTCGTCGATGGTCCAGAACTCGGCGACGGCCTCGCGCAGCTCGTCGTCGGTCACCGGGTTCGGTCCTTCCCCCTCGGGGAAGGCGCCCTTTGCGAACACCAGGATGTAGTAGGACGCGCCGGGCGCGGCCGCCCGGGCGACGGCGTGCAGGTAGTCGCGCCGCCGGTCGACGGGGAGGGAATGGAACAGGGTGCTGTCGACGATCGTGGAGAACCGGCCGTCGAAACCCGTGAACGAGCTGATGTCCGCCACCTGATAGGTGGCCGTCGTCAGTCCACGATCGGCGACGGCGGCCCGGGCCACCGCGATGGCCGTCGGCGACAGGTCCAGGCCGACCACTGTGTACCCCTGCGCCGCCAGATGGAGCGACGTCTCGGCATGTCCGCAGCCCGCGTCCAACACGTCGCTGCGGAATTTGCCCTCCGCGATCAGCGCGGCGATCTCGGGCTGCGGCTCACCGATGTTCCACGGCACCTGTCCCGAAAATTCCTCCGCTTTGCCTCGGTAGATGTCGTCCCACGGCGCAACCTGGTTCTCCTCGGTCATGACATCGACGGTACGCCCGCACTACCGTGACGATGTGGATCTTTTCTTCCGCTCGTGGTCGGCGTTGCGCACCGCGGTCGCCGAACTCCCGGACGAGGACTTCGCACAGCCGTCCGGCTGCACCGGCTGGCTTGTACGGGATCTGGTGTGCCACCTGATTATCGATGCGCAGGACGTCCTGATCACCCTCGTGACCCCCGCGGACACGGAACCGACCCGCGACGCCGTGACCTACTGGGACCTCGCCGACACGCCGCCGACCGGCGACGACCCGCTCGACGCGCTGATCGTCCGGCTGGCCGCCGCGTACCAGCAGCCTCGGCTGCTGAAGTTCCACTTCGACGACGTCGGCTCAGCCGCCGGCCGCGCCGCCGAACTCGCCGACCCGGACCTGTGGGTCAGCACCCGCGACGAGGTCCTCACCGTCGACGACTACCTCTCCGCGTACGTTCTGGAATCGACGCTGCACCACCTCGACCTGATCGCCCACCTGCCAGGAACCGCGGAACCGCCCGCAGAGGGGCTCGCCCGGTCCCGCGACATGCTGGAGAAGATCGCAGGGGCCGCGTTCCCCGCGTCGTTCTCCGACACAGACGCGCTGCTGGTCGGCACCGGACGGCGGGCCCCGACCGACGCGGAGAAGGCCGAACTCGGCGCGCTGGTCGCGAACCTCCCGCTCGTCCTCGGATGATCGTCCAGCCGACCGGGACCTTCCGCGTGGGCAAGGCTGAGCAGATACGCGTTCGAGGTCTATGGACAGCAAACCAGGAACGCCGTGCGAATGGCTTGCGGGACCGGGTCGAACACGCATACCGAGGGTTAGTCGCCTTCGGATCCTGCGGTCTCCGGCCTCGGCTGTTCAGTCTGTTTCGGCGCCGCCGGGCTCTACTCCGTTTCCTGGATCTCGCTGGGCCGCCAGCTCTTGTCGAAGAAGGATTGCAGCGGGCTGTACAGGCGCAGGATGACGAACCAGCCCTTTCCCGGAACGGTCTGGATCCAGTTGCCGTCGCCGACACCGTCGGGCTTCTCGGGGCCGATGTGGACGGTGGTCGACCCGTCGGCATCGGCCTCCGCGGCCGGTGACGGGTAGCTCTGACTCCCCGATCTCGGGAAGCGCTGCGATGTTTGCAGCATCGACCGGGTCTGGTTGTCGTACAGGGTGACCGACCAGAACCGGGCCGCGGGGATCTCCGGTGGCAACGACATCTTGTAGGTCTTCGCGCCGTCGTAGTAGTTGTTCTCGGTGTCCTTGAAGGCCGCCAGATATTGCGATCCGATGCCGGTCAATCGCATGCACATCGCCGGGGTGATGCCGGTGTAGCCGAAGAGGAACAGGGTCCGCAGGTGCAGTTTCCTCGCACCGCAGGGCGGGAACGGCATGATGCCCTCCTCGGTGACCAGCGGCGGCGGCGTCTCGAAGGTGAAACCGCCCGGGAAGAGCATGTTGGTCCAGGCCGAGTCCGGGTAGTACCGCAGGCCCTCGGCATCGCGGCCGTCGAACATCAACGACCGCGAGGTCGCGTGCCCCACCGCGGCCGCCTCCTCCAGAATCTTGCGCATCCGCTCGTCCGGGTCGAACTTTTCACCCTTGACGATGCCGATCGCCGCCAGTTGTCCCATCGTCTCGGGGTCGGTGGCGGTGGCGGGCTGCTCCTGGATCATCGCGTTGAGCGTCTCGTAGAAACCGAAGCCGGACGGTGGGATGGTGTTGAGCGCTGTGCCGCTGGCCTCGACGAACCGGGTCTTCGGCGGCGCCGCCGCCTTCCCCGGGCGGACCTTCCCTTCCAGGAGGGTCGCGACGCTGGTCCCGTAAGTGCCCGGCACGTATGGATAGATCGCGAGAGTGCTCTTGATCAGGGCGGCCGTGGGCTTCGGGTCGTTGTCCTGCATGAAGGAACGACCGATCAGCAGGGCCTGGTTGGTGCCCGAATGTCCGACGTGGAAGCCGCTGTCGGGCAGGGGACCGTCGTAGCCCGGGGGGACGAGCAGGAATCTGCCGCCCTCACCCCGGTCGGGGCCGGGAAGGCCGAAGTCGCAGATCCAGTGGAACCACATGTCGTCGAAGGTGCCCAACGCCATCGGCGGTGTCTCGACCACCATCGGGCCGTCGCTGAGATTCACGACCGACCAGTAGTAGATCGTGTCGGCGTTGGCGGTGAGGAACAGCGATTGGGAATCCATCAGGTCCGAGAAGATCAGGATCGAGTTGTCCTCGGCACCGGCGTCGATGAATCCCTGACGCAGCGCCCAGGTGGATGCTCCCTGAAAGGCGCCCAGGTAGACGTTCACCCCGTGCAGGAAATCGAGGTGGTCGTACGCCTTCTCCACTGTTTCCCTGGACGGTGCACCGTCGGTGAACTCCAAGGCACCGAGGCGGGTTTCCATCCGGTCGGGCGCGGAGATCGATTCCAAGGTTTTTCGGTCGACACTCATCTGACAGGTTCCTTCCACTCTTGACGCTGGCGACGCGGCTGACGCGGCCCCGGATGCGCACCGCGCGCAAATCTGTCCTGTGCCCGGGCGCTACCGCCCGGGCGGTTCATGCCTTGTTCTCGTACTGCTCGGCGGCGGTGTCGATGGTCAACCCGGAGCCGAAATGCGGACCGCCACCGATGTTGTAGATGCCGGCGATCCGCTTGGGATAGGAGTTGGCGGCGACGACGGCTTCGGACCAGGGGTCGAGGTGCGACAGCAGTTCGTCGAGGTCGTCTCCGAGTGCGTCCAGCACGGACCGTTCGAGTTCGTCGGTGCGAACCTCGATTTCCTCGCGGAATGCGCGGCCGGCGTCGGTGAGCTTCTTATTGCCGGTCATCAGTCCACGCTTCTCGAGTCGCTCGAATCCGGCGTCCATGTCGGCCGCGGCCCAGCCGCGGGTCGGGGCGTATGCGCGGGCGGGTAGCCCCCACCACTGTTCGGTCAGCAGCAGGATCTCGACCGCGTCGACGCCGCCGACCGCCCAGGTGATGACGTGGCTGTCGCCGCGGTGCTCCCGCAGCAGGTCCGCGGCCCGCCACAGGTCGCCGATCGGGTTGCCGGGGAAGCCGAGCGAGCGTAGTCCCCCGTAGATCGGGTGCGCTTCCCACCGGGCCGCGGCGGCGCCGCGGCGGAGCAGCTCGGTGACCCGATCGAGGCCGTCGGGCTGATCGCCGAGCACCCGCGCCAGCATGGCGGTCGCTCCCTTCTCCCGAGCTGCGAGGACCGCCTCCCGGCCGGCGATCTGCCAACCGGCCTCGACGGCCGGCACGACCACCTTCGGGTTGAAGCAGCCGAAGGCGGCGACAACTACTTCCGGCACCTGGCCCAAACATGCGCCGCGACTGGTGAAGTACGCCGTTAAATCCGGGCGGGCCGCGCCTTCATGGGTGACGGGACTGCCCGCAAAACCGAGTTCCTCGTACGCCGCATGCGCCTCCGGGGCGAAGTACACCCCGGCCGCCACCGGTTCCAGCGCGTTGCGCAGCCGGCGAGCCCTCTCCTGGAAATCTGTGGTCATCGGATCTTCTCCCTTTTTGTTCGGTGCCCGCCGGTCATGTCGAGGGGGTCGTTTCCTGGGCTGGTTCTGTCTCGCCGCGGGGGTTGTTGCGGAACCAGGTGGCGTAGCGGTTGGCCAGCGGAGCGGCGCTGAGTCCGTGGGCCAGGACCGAGAGCCCGATCGTGACGATCGCGGTGGTCAGGAGCAGATCCTCGTGGGGCAGTTCGCCCGGTTCTTCGAGGATGAGAATCGCGAAGACGATGGTGGCGAGCCCGCGGGGGCCGAACCAGCCGATGAAGCCGACGGTCGGGGCGCGGGCGTGCATCCCGATCATCGACAACGCCACGGGGACCATGCGGACGACGGTCAGACTCACCACCGCGTAACCGAGCACCGCCCAGGACAGGTGGCCGAGGGCGCGGCCGAGCAGGATGGCGCCGAAGACGATGAAGGTCACGGCGCTGAACAGGTCCCCGGACTCGTCGAGGAGGCCCGCACCGTCACTGCCGGCCCCACTGCGACGCCGGATCGTCCCGAAGGTCAGTCCACCGACGAACGCGGCAATGAATCCCGACCCGCCCAGCGGCACGGCGACGGTGTAGGCGAGCACGGCGGCCGTGACGGGAACGATCTGCGCCCACAACGGGTCGATCGTGCGGCGCCGTTGGGCGGTGATCAGGATCGCGGCGGCGACCGCGCCGGCGCCGAGGCCGGCCACGATGCCGTACCCGATCTGTTCGGCGAGCAACCGGACGGCCGCGCCGTTGCCGATCGCCCCCGACTCGGCCTGGGCGACCGCCAGCACGATCAGAAAAAGCGGCACGCAGATCCCGTCGTTGAGACCACTTTCGACGTTCAAGCCCTGCCGCACCCGGGACGGCAGAAGCGGGAGCGTGACCACGGACTGCCCGAGCGCGGCATCGGTGGGGGCAAGGATCACCGCGAGTAGCAGCGCCTCGGGCCAGGCGAAGTCACCGAGCATCACCACCGCGGCGCCGAAACCAGCCGCGATCGTCAACGGCAGCCCGATGCCGAGCAGCCGTGCCGGCAAGGAGATTTCGGCGCGCAGTGCCGGCAGGTCCACATGGGAGGCATCGGAGAACAGCACCAATGCCAGCGTCACCTCCGCGAGGAGTTTGATGATCTCGCCGGTGGCTTCCACGTCGATCAGCCCGGCCACGCTCGCGCCGAGTACGAGGCCACTGCCGGTGAAGACGATCGGGGCGGTAATCGGTGTGCCCTTGATGCGGCCCGAGATCGCCGCAAAGACGAGCAGCACCCCGGTGATTGCAGGCAGTGCCCACGTCACGATGCACCGACTCAATGCGCCTGGTCAACCTCGCTGGGTCTCCAGGTCTTGTCGAAGAACGATTGCAGCGGACTGTAGAAGCGCAGTATCACAAAGAATCCCTTGTCCGGATCACTCTGGATCCAGTTGCCCTCGCCCACACCGTCCGGTTTCTCAGGGGCGAAGTGGACGGTGGTCGACCCGTCGGCATCGGCCTCCGCGGCCGGTGACGGGTAGCTCTGACTGCCTGACCTCGGGTAGCGCTGCGGAGTCTGCAGCATCGACCGAGTCTGATTGTCGTACAAGGTAACCGACCAGAATCTGGCCGCGGGGATGTCGGGCGGCAACGTCACCGTGTAGTGCTGGGAGCCGTCGTAGTAGTTGTTCTCGGAGTCCTTGAACGCAACCAGGTATTGCGACCCGAGACCGGTCAGCCGCATGCACATCGCCGGGGTGATGCCGGTGTAACCGAAGAAGAACAACGTCCGCAGGTTCAGCTTCTTCGCGCCCCCGGGCGGGAACGGCTCGATGCCCTCCTCGGTGACCAGCGGCGGCGGCGTCTCGAAGGTGTAACCGCCAGGAAAGAGCATGGCGGTCCACGCCGACCCCGGGTAATAGAAATGCCCCTCCGACTCGCGAGCATCGAACATCAACGCGCGCGAGGTCGCGTGGCCCACGGCGGCCGCCTCGTCCAGGATTTTGCGCATCCGCTCGTCGGGGGCGAACTTTTCACCCTTGACGATGCCGATCGCCGCCAGCTGCCCCATGGTCTCGGCGTCGGTGGCGGTGGCGGGCTGCTCCTGAACCATTGCGTTGAGCAGCTCGTAGAAACCGAAGTCGGATGGCGGGATGGTGTTGAACGCCTTCCCGCTCGCCTCGACGAACCGGGTTTCGGGGTGTTCGGCCGACTTCCCGGGGCGGACCTTTCCCTCCAGGAGGGTCGCGACGGCGGTGCCGTAGCCACCGGGTGTGTACGGGTAGATCTTCAGCCGGTCCTTGATCTCCTCGACCGTGGGTTTCGGGTCGTTGTCCTGGAGGAAGGACCGGCCGAGGATGAGGGCCTGGTTGGTGCCCGAATGTCCGACGTGGAAGCCGCTATCAGGGAGGGGGCCGTCGTAGCCAGGGGGGACGAGCAGGAACCTCCCGCCCTCGCCCCGGTCGGGGCCGGGAAGACCGAAGTCGATGATCCAGTGAAACCACATGTCGTCGAAGACGCCCAGCGCCATCGGCGGCGTCTCGACCACCATGGGTCCACCGGTCAAGTCGATGATGCCGACGTAGTAGACCGTGTCGGCATTGGCGGTCAGGAACAGGGACTGCGAATCCATCAGCTCGGAGAAGATGAGGATCGTGTTGTCCTCGGCGCCCGCGTCGATGAACCCTCGGCGCAGCGCCCAGGTGGATGCTCCCGGGAACGCGCCCAGGTAGACGTTTACCCCGTGAAGGAAGTCGAGGTGGTCGTACACCTTGTCGACGGTCTCCCTGCTGGGTGCGCCGTCGGTGAACGCCAGGGCGTTGACGGGGGTGTGCATCCGGTCCGGCGCGGAGATCGATTCCAGGGTTTTTCGGTCGACACTCATCAGACGGTTCCCTTCCGATCGCCGGCGACGATTCCCCGGGGGCGGTACCCCCCGGGCATCAGTTCAAACCCCTGGACCGACATCGGTCCGGATGCATCGTCTCCCCACGTCGATGGGAGGCTCGGGGTGCGTGCGCGGGGACCGAACTCTCAACGAAGTCGCCTGATCCTCCCGAGTAGTCTGTGTGGGCATGGCACGGGATGAGCGTGGTGTGACGGCCCAGAGTGAGGACTTCGCTGCCTGGTACAACGAGGTGGTCTTCAAGGCGGGCCTCGTGGACCGAGGTCCGGCCAAGGGCACCATGGTGATCCGACCGTACGGATACCGGCTGTGGGAGCTGTTGCAGTCCGAGCTCGACCGCCGCATCAAGGACACCGGTCACGAGAATGCATACTTCCCGTTGCTGATTCCGGAAAGCTACCTGGGCCGGGAAGCGGAACACGTCGAAGGGTTTTCCCCGGAGCTGGCGGTGGTCACCCACGCCGGCGGGAAGATGCTCGAAGAACCGCTGGTGGTGCGGCCGACGTCGGAGACGGTCATCGGCGAGATGATGGCGAAGTGGATCAGCTCGCACCGCGACCTGCCGCTGCTGTTGAACCAGTGGGCGAACGTCGTGCGGTGGGAGCTGCGGCCACGAATGTTTCTGCGCACCACAGAGTTTCTGTGGCAGGAGGGCCACACCGCGCACGCCGACGAGGCCACCGCCCGCCGCGAGACGATGCTGGCACTGGACATCTATCACGAGGTGGCGCGCGAGTTGGCCGCGATCCCGGTCGTTCCGGGTGAGAAGACACCCGGTGAACGGTTCGCCGGTGCGGAGGCGACCTACACGATCGAGGGCATGATGCGGGACGGCCGTGCGCTGCAGTCCGGCACCTCGCATTACATGGGCACCAGGTTCGCGTCGGCGTTCGACATCCGTTTTACCAGTGAGTCGGGGCGAGAGAAGTTGTGTCACACCACGTCCTGGGGAATGAGCACCCGGATGATCGGTGGCATCGTCATGACTCACGGCGACGACAAGGGTCTGGTGTTCCCGCCGCGGTTGGCACCCCACCAGGTGGTGATCGTGCCGATCACCCGTGGCGGCAACGTTGCGGTCGAGGAAGCGGCCGACGAGCTGGCTCGCCGCCTGCGGTCGGCAGGGGTGCGGACCCACGTCGATGCCCGTCCCCAGCTCACTCCGGGGTTCAAGTACAACGAGTGGGAGTTGCGCGGCGTCCCGATCCGGCTCGAGCTCGGCCCGCGAGATCTGGAGGCCGGCACCGTGATGATGGTGAAACGACTCGGCGACGACGGTAAGCAGGCCGTGCCGATCGGCGCCCTGCCCGAGACCATGCCGGGGGTCCTGGACGACTTCCAGGCCTTCCTGCTCGATCGTGCCACCACGTTCCGCGACAACCACACTCGGACCGTCGACAACTGGGCGGATTTCGCGGACGCGGTGTCGACCGGGTGGGCACTGGCACTGCACTGCGGGATCTCCACGTGCGAGGAGGAGATCAAGTCCCTCACCGCTGCCACCCCGCGGTGTGTCCCCCTCGACGGCGAACCGGAGACAGGCGGGTGCGTGCGATGTGGCGCGGCGTCAGCGTACGGCAAGCGGGTGATCTTCGGGCGCGCCTACTGACGGAACGGGGCGGTACGTGAAGGGGTGCCCATCACCACCCCTCGGGGGACTATTCGCATGCCCGGCACTCGACGGACGCTGGGGATCGCGAAAACCGACCACTCGGAGAGAGACTCCCCTCGATCGGAAGGAACCTTCCACCATGCCCCGAATCCTCGGCACCACCGTCCCCGACGTCCACGAACACGATCCGCCGGGCGCGGCCCTGCCCGCCGTCGAATCCGTCCGGAAGGCGGTCCGTCACCACTGGGCCTTCGCCCGGATAGGCCTGTACCTGCTGCTCGCTTCCCTACCGTTGCTCGCGATCTCGGCGCAGGTGTTCGGTGTCGTGCCGATGAATGCCACCGGTGCCCTGGTGATCATTCCGCTCGCCGCCACCCTCGCCGTGTTGTGCGTGTTCGCTCCGCACCCCATCGACCGCATCGTCGGCCATGGCCTCGGCTGGGGGATGTTCGCGTGTCTGGCCTACGACGTCTTCCGCCTCGACACCGTGTATCTGCTCGGGCTGTGGGGCGACTTCATTCCGAAAATGGGTACGTGGCTGCACTCGGGAACCGATACCCGGACCGGCGCGATCGTCGGCTACCTGTGGCGGTACCTCGGAGACGGCGGCGGTATCGGAATCGCCTTCTTCCTCATCGCCCTCGCGCTCGGCCTCCAACATCGGTCGCGCCGCGTCGTCCTCTTCGCGTTCGTCACCTTCGCGGTGTTCCCGGTGTGGGCCGGGCTCATCGCAACGGTCGCGCTGTCGCCACGCGGACAGCACGACATGTTCCCGCTCACGCCGACGACGATCACGCTGTCGCTGGTCGGGCATCTGATCTTCGGGCTCGTGCTCGGCCTCGGCTTCCTGCGTGCGCGGGGGCGCCTCGGCCAGCACTGGCCGTGGCCGCCGCTGCTCCCGGTACGGTCGCCGGCCGGTGCGGCACAGCCGCGCAGTGAGGCACTGGTGCCCGCGTGCGGCGAATGCGGCGTGGCCGAACGGTAGCGACCCTCGGTAGGTGAGCGGCGAAGCGTGCCCTGGCACCCCAAGCCCCCCCCCGGGGGGGGGGGGGGGCGGGCGCAACCCCCCCCCCCCCAACCCC
>NZ_JBHWUE010000073.1:0-48720 GCF_042738615.1 Rhodococcus sp. NPDC059968 | reverse complement strand
CACGTGCGACGGCCGGCCTTCGTATGTTTGGCTTAGGCGGTCGAGGTTTTCGTAGCCGCCGATTTCACTACCGCCGAGCGAGAGGGAATGCTGTATCCATGACTATCGACAACACTGAGGGTGCCCGCGCCCAGATCGGCGTCACGGGACTGGCCGTCATGGGCTCGAACATCGCCCGCAACTTCGCCCGGCACGGTCACACGGTCGCACTGCACAACCGCAGCATCGCCAAGACCGACACCCTCATCGAGGAGCACGGCAGCGAGGGCGACTTCGTCCGCACCGAGACGATCGAGGAGTTCGTGGGCGCGCTGCAGAAGCCGCGCCGCGTGCTGATCATGGTCAAGGCCGGCGACCCCACCGACGCCGTCATCGAGGAACTCGCCGCGGCGATGGAGCCCGGTGACATCATCATCGACGGCGGCAACGCCCTGTACACGGACACGATCCGCCGTGAGGCCTCCCTCCGGGAGCGTGGCCTGCACTTCGTCGGCGCCGGCATCTCCGGTGGCGAGGAGGGCGCGCTCAACGGTCCGTCGATCATGCCGGGCGGACCGAAGGAGTCCTACGCGGCCCTCGGACCGCTGCTCGAGTCGATCGCCGCGCAGGTCGACGGCACCCCCTGCTGCACGCACATCGGCCCCGACGGGTCCGGTCACTTCGTGAAGATGGTGCACAACGGCATCGAGTACGCCGACATGCAGCTCATCGGCGAGGCGTACAACCTGCTCGGCTCCGCCCTGGGGTACGACGCCGGCAAGATCGCCGACGTGTTCACCGAATGGAACGGCGGCGACCTCGAAAGCTACCTCGTCGAGATCACCGCGGAGGTGCTGCGGCAGAAGGACACCAAGACCGGTAAGCCGCTCGTCGACGTGATCGTCGACGCCGCCGAGCAGAAGGGCACCGGCCGCTGGACCGTCAAGTCCGCGCTCGACCTCGGTGTCCCCGTCACCGGGATCGCCGAGGCCGTCTTCGCCCGCGCCCTGTCCGGGTCCCGCGAGCAGCGCAAGGCCGCGGTCGGGCTGGCGTCCGGCGTACTCGCCGACAAGCCCACCGATGCCGCCCAGTTCACCGAGGACATCCGGCAGGCCCTGTACGCGTCGAAGGTCGTGGCCTACGCGCAGGGATTCGACCAGATCGCGGCGGGCAGCGCCGAATACGACTGGGACCTGCACCCCGCCGACCTCGCGACCATCTGGCGTGGCGGCTGCATCATCCGCGCCCGGTTCCTCAACCGCATCAAGGACGCGTACGACGAGAACCCGAAGCTGCCGAGCCTCATCCTGGCCCCGTACTTCCGGGACGCCATCGAGACGGCCATCGACAGCTGGCGCCGGGTGGTCTCCACCGCCACGCTGCTCGGGATCCCGGTGCCGGCGTTCGCGTCGTCGCTGTCCTACTACGACGCCCTGCGCGCGGAGCGGCTGCCCGCGGCCCTGACGCAGGGGCAGCGTGACTTCTTCGGCGCCCACACCTACGAGCGGGTCGACGCCGAGGGCAAGTTCCACACGCTCTGGAGCGGTGACCGCAGCGAAGTGCAGGCCTGAGCTTCGCCGACTGCCCCGCCCCCGGCCGTGACGTACCCCGTGTACGTCACGGCCGAGGCGTCGGAGGCCCCGCGTGGGAGGCGGTAGCCTTCTCGATATGCCCGACGACGAGTTCTCCTCACCCGCACCGGTGGGTGAGACGTTCCTCGCGCTCGGTCTCCCCGCGGTGATGACCCACGCCCTCGACCGCAGCGGCATCGGGGCGCCGTTCCCGATCCAGGCGGCCACCATTCCCGACGTCCTCGCGGGCCGCGACGTCCTGGGCCGCGCGCCGACCGGCTCCGGGAAGACCCTCGCCTTCGGACTGCCGATGCTGGTGCGGCTCAAGGGCGCCGCGAGCAGGCGGGGCTTCCCGCGCGGCATCGTCCTGGTGCCCACCCGTGAACTGGCGTTGCAGATCGAGCGCGCGCTGGACGAACCGGCCCTGTCCGTGGGGTTGCGGGTGGCGAACGTCGTCGGCGGGATTCCCATCAAACGTCAGGTCGAGATCCTGTCGCGGGGCGTCGACTTGCTGATCGCGACGCCGGGGCGCCTCGCCGACCACATGGCGCAGGGGTCGGTGTCGCTGGACGACGTGACGGTGCTGGCGCTCGACGAGGCCGACCACATGGCCGAACTGGGGTTCATGCCGCAGGTCACGAAGATCCTCGACAAGACCCCGGCGGACGGTCAGCGGCTGCTGTTCTCGGCGACGCTCGACGGGGAGGTCGACACCCTCGTCCGGCGGTACCTGCGAGACCCGGTCACCCACTCGACGGCGCCGGTCACCGCGTCGGTGAGCACCATGCGCCACCACCTGCTGTTCGTCGACAGGGCCGACAAGAGATCCGTTGTGGCACATATCGGTTCACGCGCGGGACGCACCCTCATGTTCGTGCGCACCAAGTACGGGGTGGACCGGCTCGCGCAGCAACTCCACGAGGCGGGCATCTCCGCGGGCGCCCTACACGGCGGCAAGGCGCAGAACAACCGCACCCGCACCCTCGCATCGTTCGCCGACGGCACCACCCCGGTCCTGGTCGCCACCGACGTGGCGGCGCGGGGCATCCACGTCGACGACATCTCGCTCGTCGTCCACGTCGATCCCCCGGCCGACCCCAAGGACTACCTGCACCGCGCGGGACGCACCGCCCGCGCCGGCGAGTCCGGCGTCGTGGTCACCCTCGTCACCGAGGACGAACGCGCCGAGGTGGAGAAGCTGACCCGTAAGGCCGGGATCGAGGTGGACGGCGTGTGGGTGCGGCCCGGCGACACGGTGCTGGGCGAGATCACCGGCGCCCGCCGCCCCACCGGGAAGGCGGTCCCCGCGCCCGACACCCGGGCACCGGCGCAGGACACCCCGAAGAAGGGCAGGCAGGCGCACGACACCGGGGGTCGCCCGGCCCGCCACGGCCGCCCCGGGGACGGCGGAGCACCGCGGGCCGGGGCCCGACGCGGTCGGAAACCCGGACCTGCGTCAACTCCGCACGGACACCGCAACCGCGGGGCACACTGAGAGGCATGTCCCTGCCGTTCGCGTCGATCGTGTGCGCCCTGATCGCGGCGCTGCTGTTCGCGTGCGCGTCGGTCGCTCAGCAGAGTGCGGCGTCCGCGGTCCCCGAGGACGCCGGGTTGATGACCACCCTGCTGCGCAGTCCCCGCTGGTGGGCCGGCTTCGTCGGAGACGGCGGCGGTTACGCGATGCAGGCGGTGGCGTTGGCGCTCGGATCGGTGCTCGTGGTGCAGCCGCTGCTGGTGACGGCGCTGCTGTTCGCGTTGCCGTTGTCGGCGAAGTTCTCCGGGTACCGGCTCAGCCGCACCACCTGGGCCCTCGCCGTCGCGCTGGCCGTCGCGCTCGCGATCTTCCTGGTGATCGGCGACCCCACCGAAGGCAACATCGACGCCCCGTTCCGCGAATGGGTGGTGCCGCTCGGTATCCTCCTCGCCGTGGTGGCGGCCGCGGCCGCCGCGGGGATGTCGAAGATCGACCCCGGATGGCGGGCGCTGCTGCTCGGCGGGGCGGGCGGCATCCTGTACGGGGTGGCGGTCGCGTTCACCAAGTACGTCGTCGAACTCGTCCCCCGCGGGCTGTGGGCGGTCCTGAGCAGCTGGCAGGCGTGGGCGCTCGTCGCCGCCGGCCTGGCCGGGGTGTACCTGCAGCAGCGCGGCTTCCAGGTGGGGCCGCTGTCCGCGTCGCTGCCCGCGCTGACCATCGCCGAACCACTCGCCGCCGTCTTCCTCGGCATGACCGTCCTCGACGAGCGGCTGCGGGTCGCGGGCCCCGGACTGGTGGTGGTCGGCTGTGCGGTCGCGGTGATGCTGGTCGCCACGATCGGACTGTCGAGGTCGCAGGCCCAGCGGACATCCGACACCGCCGCAACTTCCCCGGTATCGTCCTGACATGTGCAGTTCCTCGACGGGCATCGCCCTCCCTATGACCTGACGTACGACGACGTGTTCCTGGTGCCGAACCGCACCGAGGTCACGTCGCGATTCGACGTCGACCTGGCCACCTCGGACGGATCGGGCACCACCATTCCGATCGTCGTCGCCAACATGACGGCGGTCTCGGGTCGCCGCATGGCGGAAACGGTCGCCCGCCGCGGCGGCCTGGTGGTTCTCCCCCAGGACCTTCCGGCGCCCGCCGTCGCGGAGACCGTGTCGTTCGTCAAGAGCAGGCACCTGGTGGCCGACACCCCGGTCACGCTCGGTCCCGACGCCGCCGTGTCCGACGCCCTGGCGCTGCTGCCGAAGCGGGCGCACGGCGCCGTGGTCGTCGTCGAGAACGACCGCCCCGTCGGTGTCGTCACCGAGGCGTCCTGCACGGACGTCGACCGGTTCGCGCGACTGCGCTCGGTGGCGCTCACCGACTTCGTCACCGCCCCCGACTCCGCGTCGCCGCGGGAGGTGTTCGAACTCCTCGAGGGCAAGCACGACTCCCTCGCCGTGATCGTCCACCCCGACGGCACCCTCGCCGGGGTCCTCACCCGCACCGGCGCCATCCGGGACGGCATCTACCAGCCCGCAGTCGACGGCAACGGGAAGTTGCGGGTCGCCGCGGCCGTCGGCGTCAACGGCGACGTCGCCGCGAAGGCCCGCGCCCTCGTGGACGCGGGGGCCGACCTGCTGGTCGTCGACACCGCGCACGGCCACCAGCAGAAGATGATCGACGTCCTCGGCGCACTGAAGAAGGCCGACCTCGGTGTTCCGCTGGTCGCCGGCAACGTCGTGTCCGCGGCCGGCACCCGGGACCTGATCGACGCCGGCGCCGACATCGTGAAGGTCGGTGTCGGACCGGGCGCGATGTGCACCACGCGGATGATGACCGGGGTGGGCAGGCCGCAGTTCTCCGCCGTCGAGGAATGCGCCACGCAGGCCCGCGCGATGGGTGCCCACGTGTGGGCCGACGGAGGCGTCCGTCACCCCCGCGACGTCGCTCTCGCGCTCGCCGCGGGCGCGTCGAACGTGATGATCGGGTCGTGGTTCGCGGGCACCTACGAGTCGCCCGGCGACCTGCGGGTGGACCAGTCCGGCAATGTGTACAAGGAGAGCTTCGGCATGGCCTCCAAGCGTGCGGTCGCGGCGCGCACCGCCACGGACACCGCGTTCGACCGTGCCAGGAAAGGCCTGTTCGAGGAGGGTATTTCAAGTTCCCGGATGCGCCTGGACCCGGAACGTCCCGGCGTGGAGGACCTGATCGACCACATCTGCTCGGGTGTGCGCAGCACGTGCACGTACGCGGGCGCGCGGACGCTGGCGGAACTGCACGAGCGGGCGGTGCTCGGTGTGCAGTCCGCCGCCGGGTTCGCCGAGGGCCGCCCGCTGCCGGCCGGCTGGTGACAACCGCATCCTGATGTGCCGGTGGGTGTCCTGTTCCACGGAACCGGACATCCACCGGTATTATGGGTCGCTCAACCACACCAGTTCTCGGCGCCGGACCCTTCCTGGCCGTCGAGGCCGAACGAGAGGACTCCGGTGCCCGCGGCACCCACACACGAAGCAAGCGCTCCACCTGCCGTCTCCGGGAGTGTCGTCCCCTCCTGCTCCGTGGAATCGGACTCCGATTCCGCCGGTTCGGAGGGCTCCTCTAGCGAGCCGGGTGACAAACCCGGCGACCCCCGTTCCGCAGCTCGGCGGCGATGACACATGGACATCGCGCTCAGCATTCTCGCTCTGCTCGGCTTTCTCGCCCTGACCGCGGGTACCGCGCTGTTCGTGGCGGCCGAGTTCTCCCTCACCGCCCTCGAACGCAGCACCGTCGACTCGCACGCCCGCGACGGTGACCGCCGGGCCCGGCAGGTGCAGCACGCCCACCGCACCCTGTCCTTCCAGCTGTCCGGGGCGCAGCTCGGCATCACCATCACCACGCTGATCACCGGCTACCTGTCCGAACCGGTTCTCGCGCGGTTCATCACCCCGGTGCTGTCCGCGATCGGGTTCAGCGAATCCGCTTCCGCCGCAACGTCGTTGGTGATCGCCCTCGTCCTCGCTACGTCGTTCTCGATGGTGTTCGGTGAACTCGTGCCGAAGAACCTCGCCATCGCCCACCCCCTGCCCACGGCGCGTGCGACGGCCGGCATGCAGGCGGCGTTCTCCCTCATCTTCAAATGGGCCATCAACGGGCTCAACGGATCCGCGAACTGGCTGGTGCGACGCCTCGGCATCGAACCGGCCGAGGAACTCCGGTCGGCGCGGTCGCCGCAGGAACTCGGTTCGCTCGTGCGGACGTCCGCGCAGCGCGGCGCCCTCGACAAGGGCACGGCGCTGCTGGTGAACCGTTCGCTGCGGTTCGGGGAACGCACCGCGGAGGAGCTGATGACCCCGCGCGTGAAGATCGAGACCCTGTCCACCACGGACACGGTCGCCGACCTGATCGACACCGCCGCCCGCACCGGGTTCTCCCGCTTCCCCGTCGTCGACGGCGACCTGGACGACGCCGTCGGCGTCGTCCACATCAAGCACGCGTTCGCGGTGCCCGCCCACCGCCGGCGCACCGCCCGCCTCAACTCACTCGCCCAGAAGGTCCCGGTGGTGCCCTCCAGCCTGGACGGTGACGCCCTGATGGAGCGGATCCGGTCCGACGGCATGCAGGTCGCGTTCGTCGTCGACGAGTACGGCGGCACCGCCGGGATGGTCACGATGGAGGACCTGATCGAGGAGATCGTCGGCGACGTCCGCGACGAACACGACGAATCGGAGATCGACGTCCAGCGGGTCGGTGACGGCTGGTCCTGCTCCGGGCTCCTCCGCGTCGACGAGGTCTCCGACACCACCGGCTACACCGCACCCGAGGGTGAGTACGAAACCCTCGGCGGACTCGTCCTCACCGAGCTCGGCCGGATTCCCGACGAAGGCGACGAGGTGGCACTCCCACTGCACGAGGGCGCACACGACCCCGGTGGCCGGTGGGTCGCCACCGTGACCCACATGGACGGCCGGCGCATCGACCGGGTGCTGCTCACCCCGAAGCCCGACGAGACCGGCGACACCGACACCGAGGAGGACGACGATGAGTGACCTCTTCGGTGTGCTGCTCACCTTCGTGCTGCTGGCGGGCAACGCCTTCTTCGTCGGCGCCGAGTTCGCGCTGATCTCGGCCCGCCGCGACCGGCTCGAGGCCCTGGAGTCGCAGGGCAAGAAACGCGCCCGCACCGTGATCACGGCGGGCGAGAACCTGTCGCTGATGCTGGCGGCCGCACAGCTCGGCATCACCATCTGCTCGATCCTGCTCGGCAAGGTCGCCGAACCGGCGATCGCGCATCTCCTCGAGGTGCCGCTCCACGCGGTGGGCCTGCCCGCCGGGCTGCTGCACCCGATGGCGTTCACGATCTCGCTGGCGCTGGTCGTGGTGCTGCACATCCTGCTGGGCGAAATGGTGCCGAAGAACATCGCACTCGCGGGCCCGGAGCGGACGGCGATGCTGCTGGTCCCGGTGCACCTTCTGTTCATCAAGCTGGCCCGCCCGCTGATCTCCTTCTACAACCTGTGCGCCAACCTGACGCTGCGGTTGCTGCGGGTGGAGCCGAAGGACGAACTCGACGTCACCGTGTCGGCGGTGGAACTGTCCGAGATGATCGGCGAATCCCGTTCCGAGGGACTGATCGACGCGGAGGAGCACCGTCGGCTCACCCAGGCGCTGGAGACCACCGACCGCACGGTCAGCGAGGTGATGATCCCCCTCGAGAAGGCCCGGACCATCCCCCTGTCGGAGGGCGGAACCCGGCTCGGCGCCATCGAGCAGGCAGTCGTCGAGACCGGGTACTCCCGGTACCCGGTGCGCGCCGACGACGGCTCACTGGTCGGGTACCTGCACCTCAAGGACGTGCTCGACGACATCCTCGACGAGGAGGCCGGACCCGACACCGTGATCCCGCGGTCGGACATCCGGCCGCTGCCGCGCATGTCGACCACCACCCCGCTCGCGGAGGCCCTGGCGAGTCTGCGGCGCGCCAGCTCCCACCTGGGGGCGGCGGCGGACCCGTCCGGGCAGATCGTCGGCATCGTCGCCCTCGAGGACCTCGTCGAGGAATACGTGGGCACCGTCCGCGACGGCACCCACCGGGTCAACGGTGTCAATCCGGGACAGCGAGCGAGCTGATCGGATGGACGTTCTGGACGTGTCGGAGTGGATCCCTCGCCGCGACCAGCACCGGGCGAGGGTGTCCGCGCTGATCGGACCGCACCTGGAGCGCCGGGAACGCGGCGAAACCCATCCGGTGATCGACTTCCTGTTCACCTATTACAGCTTTCGGCCGAATCAGCTGCTGCGCTGGCACCCCGGGTGGGGAACGGTCCTCTCCGGTGGGGAGGAGTACGCCGAACTCCGCGGGTATCACCGCACCGACGCCGGTGTCACCGTCGACCCGGGGTTCCTGCAACGCCGCTCAGACACGGTCGCCTTCACCGCACGACTGATGGAGGCGACCGCCGGGCGTCCCACCCACCTGTCCTGCTTCGGCCTGCACGAGTGGGCGATGGTTTACCGCTCCGACGAGGTTCGGCACGGCAGTGTCCCGCTGCGGCTCGGGCCGGGCGGCACCGACTCCGTCGTGGAGTCGCTGCAGCTGCGCTGCACCCACTACGACGCGTTCCGGTTCTTCACCCCCGCCGCCGAACCGCGGAACAGTCTGCCGTTGACCCGGGCCGACCAGCTCGGGCGGGAGCAGCCCGGGTGCCTGCACGCGTCCATGGATTTGTACAAGTACTGCTACAAGCTGGCGCCGATGATCGACTCGGACCTGACCGTCGACTGCTTCGCGCTGGCGCTCGCCGCACGCGAACTCGACATGCGGGCCAGCCCGTACGACCTGACCGCCTACGGGTACACCCCGATCCCGATCGAGACCCCGCACGGCCGCGCCGAGTACGTCCGGGAGCAGTCCGCGCTGGCCGCCCGCGCCGCACCGCTTCGTGCCGCATTGCGCGACCGGTGCCGCCGGTTGCTCGCTACCGTGATCCCATGACTCGCACGGGCTTCGACCGCTACTGTTCCGAGATCGTCACGCAGACCGCACTGTTGGCCGCCACCATCGAGGGCGCGGACATGACGGTGCCGGTGCCCTCGTGCCCCGGCTGGAACGTCGGGCAGCTGGTGCGGCACCTCGGCGGCGCCCAGCGCTGGGCGGAGGAGACCGTCCGCACCCAGGCGACGGAGCCGGTGCCCAACGAGCACTTCCGCGACCTCTCCCCCTACGCGAACGAGGACCCGGCCGTCCTCGTCCCCTGGCTCGTCGACGGCGGCGCGCGCCTCGCGGACACCCTGCGGTCCGCCGGACCCGACGCCGCGGTGCGCACCGAACCGGTGCCCGACGGCACGGCGACGTTCTACGCGCGCCGGTTCACGCACGAGACGCTCGTCCACCGGTCCGACGCGACCCTGGCCCTCGGGGCGGAGTTCACCGTCGACGAGGACGTGGCGGTCGACGCCGTCGACGAGTGGATGTGGCTCGGTGCGCTGCCGATGCATTTCGACTTCCACCCGTGGATGCGGGAGTTGCTCGGCCCCGGCCGCACCCTTCACTTCCACGCCACCGACACCGCACCCGAGGCGGAGGCGGAATGGGTCGTCGACCTCACCGGCGACGCCCTCGACTGGCGCCGGGCGCATGAGAAGTCGGCGGTCGCCGTGCGCGGCCCCCTCACCGACCTCCTGCTCGTGATCTACAAGCGGCGCGACCCCCGCGGCCCCGGCATCGAGATCCTCGGCGACGCGGCATTGCTCGACTTCTGGCTGGACCGGGTCAGTTTCGGATGATCCCCACCGTCATCGACTACGGCGACCCCGGCGACTACCTGGCGGCCCGCCTACCCGTCCTCGCGCTGGCGGCCGGTTCGGTGGCCGCGCTCACCGGCGCCGTCGACCGGTTCGACAGCGCGCACGGCCGTGACCCCCGGCCGTGGCGGCTCGATCCCGAGCGGATCGCCGCCGCGTTCGCGAGCGACCGCCTGCTGCGGGTGTCGGGGGCCCCGGTGTCCGGTTTCGCGGAGCTGTCGGGGTTCTTCGCGGCCGCGGACGGCTGGGTGCGGACCCACGCCAACTACCCGCACCACCGGGCGAAACTGCTGGCGGCACTCGACCTCTCGGACGACGCCGGCCGCGACGCGGTGGCCGCCCGGATCGGGGGCCTGTCCGCCGCCGACGTCGAGGACCGTGCCGCGGCGCAGGCCATCGCCGTGCGCGTGCGGACCGCGGCGGAGTGGGCGGCGAGCCCGCAGGGTGCGGCGGCGGCGTCCGGAGATCTCGTGTCCACCGTGGTGCACGCCGAGAGCTCCCGTCCCCGGACACGGCACCGCCGCTCCCACCGGGAATCCGACCGGGGGCCGTTGGCGGGGGTGAAGGTCCTCGACCTGACGCGGGTGATCGCCGGTCCCGTCGCCACCCGCACGCTGGCGCTGCTCGGCGCCGACGTGCTGCGGATCGATCCGCCGTCGATCCCCGAAATCGTCGTGCAGCACCTCGACACGGGGCAGGGCAAGCGGTCCGCGCTGCTCGATGTGCGGTCCGCCGGCGGCAGGCCGGTGTGGGACAGCCTGCTCGCCGAGGCGGACGTGGTCGTCACCGGGTATCGTCCGGGCGCGCTGGACGGGTTGCTCGACGACGCCCCCGACCGTCTGGTGCGGGGACGGGTGTGCGCGTGGGGCGGCTCCGGCCCCTGGGCGCACCGCCGCGGCTTCGACAGCATCGTCCAGGCGGCGTCGGGGATCGCGACGATCGAGGGCGGCGACACCCCGGGCACGCTTCCCGCGCAGGCACTCGATCACGCCACCGGCTATCTGCTCGCCGCCGGCATCGTCGACGCCCTCGCCGCCGGGCACGTCGACGGACGCGGCCGCTCCGTCGACGTGTCACTCGCCCGCACCGGCGCGTGGCTGCTGACCGCCGACGGCCGATCCGAGGATCCGTCGCCGACCGCGGTGCCCGGGCCCCGGTGCCTCACCGCGCACGGCGACCTGGTGACCACCCGGCCCGCCCTGGCCGAGTTCGACGACTACCCGTTCCCGGCTCGGCCCTGGGGCGGCGACGCCCCCGCCTGGTCCGGTCTCACACCGTCGCCGTGAACCGCGGGCTCGGTTCCCCCGTCAGATGTCCCGGCGGCAACCGGCGTCCGCACAGCACGAGGAGCAGGTCCTGGGCGGAACCGCGCAGCGGCGCGCCCGCACCGAAGGTCCAGGCTCGGTCGTCCGCCGTCAACTGCACGTCTGCCAGGTCGGTGCCGAAGTACTTAATATGCTTCGGGCCGACGCCGCCGAGGACCCGGTCGAGGCGGTCGTCCGGGACCCGCCTGCCCAAGCCGAGCGCCACCGACACGTCGAGACCATGGATCACGTCGTGGGACAGTGCCCCCTCGAAGCCGCCGCCCGGCGGCTTCCACGGGTGCGCGACGTTCTCCTCCAGCGTGCGCAGCAGCGCGTCGGCGGTCAGGGTCCGTGCGTCCTCGCGGGCCTGCGCGTCCGACATCCGGTTGAAGTCGCCGCGCGCCTTCACCATCTTCAGCAGGATCCGCGCCGTCGACAGGCGGTACGGCGTGGTGATGTGCGCGATCACCTCCCGGGTGCGCCACCCCGCGCACAGCGACGGCGCGTCCCATTGCTCCGGCGTCAGTCCCGCCAGCATCGACGCCAGGTCGCGCCGCTCCCCTGCGACCCAGTCCGGTGCCGTGTCCCGTGCCATGTCCGTCTCCTTCGGTCGCGGTGTCGTGCTCTACGTAAGCAGACCGTGCCCGCCCGCGAAACTCATCGCGCGGCCGTGAAGAATGGTCGGGTGAGCACACACGACTACACGCTGACGGTCACCTGGACCGGCAACCGCGGCGCGGGAACGTCGGGCCCGGACGCCTACGACCGGGACCACGTGATCGCGGCGGCCGGGAAACCCGATGTACAGGGCAGCTCCGACCCGTCGTTCCTCGGCGACCCGACGCGGTGGAACCCCGAGGAGTTGCTGGTCGCCTCACTGTCGCAGTGCCACATGCTGTGGTACCTGGGGCTGGCCGCAGCGGCCGGCGTGGTGGTGGTCGACTACCGCGACGAGCCGACCGGGACCATGTCCGAACATCCGGGCGGTGCAGGCGAATTCACCGAGGTCGTGCTGGCGCCGGTCGTGACGGTGGCCGACGAGTCGATGGCCGCGCGCGCCGGAGATCTGCACACCCGGGCGCACGAGAAGTGTTTCATCGCCCGATCGGTGAACTTCCCGGTCCGGCACCGTCCCGCGGTGCGCGTCGCATGAGCGCCCCGGCACACCGGCTGATCGTGGACGTCGACACCGGCATCGACGACTCGCTCGCCCTGCTGTACCTGCTGGCCAGCCCGGAGGCCGAGATCGCCGGCATCGCCAGCACCGCGGGCAATGTGCCCGTCGAGCAGGTCGCGGCGAACAACCTGAACTGGCTCGCCCTGTGCGGCGCACCCGACATCGAGGTGACGCTCGGCGCCCCGGTGCCGCTGGACTGCCCGCTGCGCACCACCGAGGACACGCACGGACCCCAGGGCATCGGGTACGCCGTCCTTCCCCCGTCCGGGCGGTCGCTGTCGGAGCGGGACGCCACCACCCTGTGGGTCGACCTGGTTCGCGCCCACCCGGGCGAGCTGACCGGGCTGGTGACGGGACCGCTGACGAACCTGGCCCTCGCGATCCGCGAGGAACCTGCACTGCCCCGGTTGCTGCGGCGCCTGGTCGTGATGGGCGGGGCGTTCAACCACCCCGGCAACACCACCCCCACCAGCGAATGGAACGTGTCGGTGGATCCGGAGGCGGCCAAGGAGGTGTTCGACGCGTTCTCCGGGCTGCCGGAGGGCAGGCGTCCGATCCTGTGCGGGCTGGACGTCACCGAGACGATCGAGATGACACCGGAGCACGTCCGGCGGCTGGCGGAGGCGGCGGGAAGCGCACCCGCCGAGATCATTTCCCCCGACGACGGGCCGCAGGTGCGCTCGACCGCGTCCAACCCGGTGATCCGGCACCTGTCCGACGCCATCCGGTTCTACATGGACTTTCACCGCACGCACGATCAGGGTTTCCTGGCGCACATGCACGACCCGTTCGCGGCGGCCGTGGCGTTGAATCCGGCGATCACAAGGACCCGTCCGGCCACCGTCGACGTCGAACTGCACGGCCGGCTCACCCGGGGCACCACGGTCGCCGACTGGGCGGGTCACTGGAACCGGGAACCCAACGTCGACATCGCCGTGAGCACCGACCCGGCCGCGTTCTTCGACGATCTCGTCGACCGGGTCGGGCGCTTCGCGAAATCAGTCGGCTGACGCGTCCGTTCCGTCGAACGCGTCGAGGATCTCGGCGGCGGCCAGCGCCGCCGTCAGGGAACCGTCCCGCACCCGCTGTTCGACGTCGCCGCGGATCGCCTTGACCCGGGTGTTGGACGCGAGCCGGCGCAGCAGCTGGTCGTTGACCATCGTCCACGTCCAGTCCACCTGCTGGCGGCGCCGGTTCTCCTCGAACTGGCCGGCCGCGGTCAGCACCTCACGGTGCCGGCAGACGGTGTTCCAGAAGTCCTCGAGACCGACACCCTCGAGCCCGCTCATCGTGATCACCGGCGGCGTCCAGACGGCGTCGTGCGGGTAGATCAGCCGCAACGCACCCGCGAGTTCCCGGGCGGCGCCCTTCGCCTCCCGCTCGTGCTTGCCGTCCGCCTTGTTCACGGCGACGAGGTCGGCGAGTTCGAGGACACCCTTCTTGATGCCCTGCAACTGGTCGCCGGTGCGGGCCAGGGTGAGGAAGCAGAAGCAGTCCACCATGTTCGCGACCGTCACCTCGGACTGCCCGACGCCCACCGTCTCGACGAGGATCACGTCGAATCCGGCGGCCTCGAGCAGCACGATCGTCTCGCGGGTCGCCTTCGCGACCCCGCCGAGGGTGCCCGACGTCGGCGACGGCCGGATGTAGGCGTCCTTCTCGACGGTCAGGCGCGCCATCCGCGTCTTGTCGCCGAGGATCGACCCGCCCGTGCGCGTCGACGACGGGTCGACGGCCAGGACCGCCACCCGGTGCCCCTGCCCGATCAGGTGCATCCCGAGCGCGTCGATGAACGTGGACTTCCCGACGCCGGGCACCCCGGTGATCCCGACCCGGTGTGCCTTCCCCGACTCCGGCAGCAGCTCGAGCAGCAGCCGCTGCGCCGCCTCACGGTGGTCGGTCCGGGTGGATTCGACCAGGGTGATGGCCTTCGCCAGGCCGGCGCGCTGGTTGGCGCGCACGGCCCGGGCGAGGGCATCGATGTCGACTGGAGGCCGCCCCATGCTATTCCGGGGTGCCCGTCAGGTCGTGGCCGAGCTGCTCGGCCAATTTCTCGAGCAGACCGCTGGCGGCGTCCGCGATGACCGTCCCGGGCGGGAAGATCGCGGCGGCACCCGCCTCGTACAGTTCGGCGAAGTCGCCGGGCGGGATGACGCCACCGACCACGATCATGATGTCGGGACGTCCCACCGCCGCGAGGGCTTCCCGGAGCGCAGGCACCAGCGTGAGGTGACCTGCGGCCAACGACGACACACCGACCACGTGGACGTCGTTGTCGGCCGCCTGATTGGCGACCTCTTCCGGGGTCTGGAACAGCGGTCCCACGTCCACGTCGAATCCGATGTCCGCGAAGGCCGTGGCGATCACCTTCTGCCCGCGGTCGTGGCCGTCCTGCCCCATCTTGGCGATGAGGACCCGGGGACGCCGGCCCTCCTCCTCCGCGAACTTCTCGACGAGTTCCGTTGCCTTGTTGATGTTGTCGACCTTTCCGGCCTCGTCCCGGTACACACCGCTGATGGTCCGGATCTCGGCCTGGTGACGCCCGTACACCTTCTCGAGCGCCTCGGAGATCTCGCCGACCGTGGCGTTCGCGCGGGCCGCGTCGATCGCGAGGGCCAGGAGGTTGTTCTCCATGCCGCCCTCGGTGGTGGCCGCGGCGCGGCTCAGGTCGGCCAGCGCCGCCTCGACGGCGTCCGAGTCGCGGTCGGCGCGCAGCCGGTCCAGCTTCTCGAGCTGCTCCTTGCGGACCCGCGAGTTCTCGACCTTGAGGACCTCGATCTCGTCGGCCTCGTCCGGCACGTACTTGTTGACGCCGATCAGCGGCTGCCGGCCGGAGTCGATGCGGGCCTGCGTGCGGGCCGCGGCCTCCTCGATGCGCAGCTTCGGGATGCCCTCGCTGATCGCCTGCGCCATGCCGCCGGCCTCTTCGACCTCGGCGATGTGTGCGCGGGCCCGGTTGGCCAGCTGGTGGGTGAGCCACTCGACGTAGTGCGATCCGCCCCAGGGGTCGATGGGACGGACGGTCCCCGACTCCTGCTGGAGCAGCAGCTGGGTGTTGCGGGCGATGCGGGCGGAGAAGTCCGTCGGCAGGGCGAGGGCCTCGTCGAGCGCGTTGGTGTGCAGCGACTGGGTGTGCCCCTGCGTCGCCGCCATCGCCTCGACGCACGTGCGGGCCACATTGTTGTAGACGTCCTGCGCGGTCAGCGACCAGCCCGACGTCTGCGAGTGGGTGCGCAGCGACAACGATTTCGCGGACTTCGGTTCGAACTTCGCGACCAGTTCGCTCCACAGCAGGCGACCCGCCCGCAGCTTCGCGACCTCCATGAAGAAGTTCATGCCGATCGCCCAGAAGAACGACAACCGGGGCGCGAACTTGTCGATCTCCATGCCGGCGTCGAGGCCGGCGCGGATGTACTCCACACCGTCCGCGAGGGTGTACGCCAGCTCCAGGTCGGCGGTGGCCCCGGCCTCCTGGATGTGGTAGCCGGAGATGGAGATCGAGTTGAACTTCGGCATCTTCGCGCTGGTGTACGCGAAGATGTCGGAGATGATCCGCATCGACGGCTTCGGCGGATAGATGTAGGTGTTGCGGACCATGAACTCCTTCAGAATGTCGTTCTGAATGGTTCCGGCCAGCTGCTCCGGGGCGACACCCTGCTCCTCGGCGGCCACGACGTACAGCGCGAGGATCGGCAGCACCGCACCGTTCATGGTCATCGAGACGCTGACGCTGTCGAGCGGGATGTGGTCGAACAGCTGACGCATGTCCAGGATCGAGTCGATCGCCACCCCGGCCATGCCCACGTCACCCTGCACCCGCGGGTGGTCGGAGTCGTAGCCGCGGTGCGTCGCCAGGTCGAACGCCACCGACAGACCCTTCTGCCCGGCCGCGAGGTTGCGGCGGTAGAAGGCGTTGGATTCGGCGGCGGTGGAGAAGCCCGCGTACTGGCGGATCGTCCACGGCTGGTTCACATACATGGTGGGGTACGGGCCGCGCACGAACGGTGCTGCGCCCGGGAAACTGCCCACCGGGTAGCCCTCCGCCTCGGCGGCATCACGGTCGGCCTTGGTGAAGACCGGCTTGACGTCGATGCCCTCGGGGGTGGACCACACCACCTGTTCCGGGCTGTAGTGGTTCGCCGCCGCGGCGGACGCGATCAGCCCGTCCGTCTGCTCCGGCGTCGGGGCGGACGGCTGCGGAAACTGCGGATCCTCCAGTGGCACTTCGGCGAAGCTGCCGATCGCGTGCTTGACCTCGCGAGTAGTCACTTCTTGCTCCCTGTGTCGCCCGAGGAGTCACTCGAGCTCTCGATGGTGTCGAGCAGGCCGGACAGGACCGACACTGCGTCGATACGGGCAGTGACGAATCCGTCGGGCCGGGTGGGGCCGTCCGCGTCGGCGACGACCTTCTCCGGGCCGGCGAGCAGCACGGTGCCGACACCGGCCGCGCGCAGTTCCTCCACCGCGGCGGTGGCTTCGGCGGCGTACCGCTTGTCGGTACCGCAGATCACCGCGATGCCGGCGCCGGAGTCCTTCGCAGCGGCGGCGATGCTGCCGTCACCGATGGCGAGGGGACCGGGGTTGCGGGCCTCGATGCCGCCCGACGCCAGCAGGTTCGTGCTGAACGTGGTCCGCACGTTGTGCTCGGCGACGGGGCCGAGCGGGGCCAGGAACACGGCGGGTCGTGCACCGTGCGCCGCCAGGTAGGCGTCGGAGCGGTCCCGCAGCGCCTCGAAGGCCGCGGCGTACCGGGCGACGCTACCGGTCTCGGCGGCGCCCGCGGGCAGCGGTGCCTCCGCGAGGTTCGGGAACTCGTTGACCCCGGTGACGGTGGTCTTGCGGTGCGCGATGTCCGAATCACGTTGGGCGCGGGTAGCGGCGATGCGTTCGGAGATCAGGCCCGCGTCGAGTGCGGCGAGGTAGCCGCCCGCCGCCTCGATCTGCTGGAAGAACTCCCACGCCTTGGCCGCCACCTGCTGGGTGAGGTCCTCGACGTACCACGAGCCGGACGCGGGATCGAGCACCCGGCCGAGATGCGATTCCTCGAGCAGCAGCAGCTGGGTGTTGCGGGCGATGCGCGCGGCGAAGGTCTTCGACACACCCAGCGCCCCGGCGGGCAGTGCGGCGTCGAACGGCAGCACCGTGACGGCGTCCGCGCCGCCGACGCCGGCACCGAACGCGGCGAGCGTCGTGCGGAGCATGTTCACCCACGGATCGCGTTGCGCCATCATCGCGGCCGAGGTGACCGCGTGCTGGGGGGCGCCGCCGAAGTCGGAGGCGCCGCACACCTGGGCGATCCGCGCCCACACCAGCCGCGCCGCCCGGAACTTGGCGATGGTCTGGAACTGGTCGTCGGTGGCCGCGAACCGGAAGCCGAGCTGCCCGAGCGCCTGGCCGATGGTCAGGCCGCTCTCGGTGAGGGCTCGCAGGTACTCGAGGCCCGCCGCGATCGCCGCGCCGAGTTCCTCGGCGTCGGACGCGCCCGCGTTGTGAAATGCGGTGCCGTCCACGGCGATTGCCCGCACGCTCTCCGAGCGGGACGCGGACTCGGCTGCGAGGGCCACCGCGTCGCCGAGTTCCACGTCGGCGGCACCGGAGAACGCGCTCGTGAGCGGGGCGATCCCGAGGTCGACATGGACCGCGGTGCGGTCGGTGACCCCGTCACCCGCCGCAGCACGCGCGTCGAGCAACGCGAACAGTGCCCGCGCCGCGAGCGGTGCGTCCGTTCCGGCGTCGAGGGTGAGCGGTGCCAGGTCGAGGAGCACCCCGTCGAGCGCCGTCTCCAGCGACCGGACCGGAAGGTTGTCGCCGCCGACGGCGAGCCACAGCGCGCTGACACCGTTCTCCAGGGAGTCGAGGACGGAGCGGTTGACGTCCGCCGCCTCCGCGCTCTCGCCGAAGCGGGCGCTGACCAGCCAGCCCGCGTTGACGTCCCGGGTGGCGTCCGCGCCACGCACGTAGGGGAAGGTGCCGGGTAGGGGCTGCTCCGGACGCTCGTCGCGCGGACTGTACAGCGGCGCGACGGTGACACCGTCGTAGGTGACGGTCTCGAGGAGCTTCTGGGGTTCCGGACCGAGTTCCGCGGCGTCGATCCGACGCGACTTCGCGAGGACTCCGGCCACGGAGCGCTGCCAGTCGGCGTACGCCCGCGCAGCTTCCTCGGCTTCTGAAGCTAATGACACGGTGTCGGCTTCCTCTCCCTGATGAGCGATCGATCAATACGTTGTGTGACTGTGATGCTAGCCGCAGTTCGGCGCCCCCTATCGTGAGGATCACCACACGATGAATAACCTCAGGTCATGAGCATTGCGCACGAACCGGTGGTCACCGATCGCCCCGCCACACAGCGGTTGTTCGGTCTCGGCGCGCCGACCCGGGACGTCGACGACCGCGGCGAACCACTCAATCGTATGAGCATGGACATCGGTGCGCTCGCCCCGAACACCGCCCACACCGCCTACGGCGGCATCCTCGCCGTGCTGCTCGACGATCTCCTCGGATTCACCGTGCGGGAGCGGCGCGGAACATGCGACGGCCTGGTCACGGCCGAATTGTCGATGGACGTCGTCACACCCCGACCGTGACGGACGCCGCCGCCCGTCCTGACCGCCCGCTCGCGGCGCCCCGTACCGGTCACCCGGGTAGCCTGGTGCCCTGTGAAGAGACGCCTCGGGGACCGCAGGGTGATCGGCGTCGCAGTACTGGCAGTCGCGCTGGTCGTCGTTGCGCTGGTGGCACCGCACCCGTCCGTGCTGCAGGTGCGGGAGTGGGCGCGGTCGGTCGGGCCGGCGTTCCCTCTCGTCTTCTTCGCCGTGCACGCCGTGGTGACGGTGTTTCCGTTCCCGCGCACGGTGTTCACGCTCAGTGCCGGTCTGCTGTTCGGTGCGTGGCTGGGCATCGCGATCGCGGTGCTGGCGTCGACGGTGAGTGCCGTGATTGCCCTCTACCTGGTGCGCGCCGTCGGCCGGGACGTGGTGTGGCAGCGCATCTCCAATCCGACGATCCGCCGGGTGGACGAGCGGATCGCCCGGCGCGGTTGGCTCGCCGTCGGGTCGCTGCGACTGATCGCGTTCGTCCCGTTCTCGGTGGTGAACTACTGCGCCGGCGTGTCCTCGATCCGGTTGGTCCCGTACGTGCTGGCCACGGTGGTCGGCGTGCTGCCGGGGACCATCGGCATCGTCGTTCTCGGCGACGCCCTCACCGGGGAGACGAAGCCGGGACTTCTCATGCTGTCCGCGGCGTGCATCGTTCTCGGAATCGCCGGGCTGGTCGTGGACTCCCGGCGGCCGCTGGACGGGTCCGGCGGCGCGATCCCGGACGTGCCCGTCGGCTGCCCCGCCGAGGACGAGTCAATAACGCAGCCTTGAACCACGCAAGTCAAGCTTTGAGTCTTGACATCCTGGTATCCAGTTTCTAACCTTGACCCATGTTCGTGTTGACGGTCGACCAGCGCGGGAGCCGCCGCGACGTCGACCGCGTCGCCCAACTCCTCACCGAATTCGCCGGCCGTGACCTCGCCCGCCCGTTCCAGCGGACCGCCGGCGACGAGGTCCAGGCCGTGGTCGCGGACCCGGCCACCGTCGTCGACCTCGCACTCGACCTCGTCGGACGCGAACACTGGAGTATCGGCATCGGCGCCGGCCCCGTCGAAGAACCCCTCCCCGCCGAGACCCGGGCCGGGCGCGGCCCCGCGTTCGAGTCCGCACGGGTCGCCGTCGAACGCGCCAAGAACGCCGCCGGCCGGGTGGCCGTCGAAGGCCCCGACCCCGGCGGCGCCACCGACGCCGACACCGCCCTCACCCTCGTCGCGGTCCTCGTCGCGCGCCGCACCGAGGAGGGCCGCGAGGCCGTCGAGCAGATGCGGCACGGCTCCACCCAGACCGAGGCTGCCCGCGCGCTGGGCATCAGCAAGCAGGCGGTCTCCCAACGACTCTCCACCGCCGGCTGGCACGTCGAGACCGCCGGACGACGACTGGCCGAACGACTCCTACGCAAGGCGGACACGTGACGACCCTCGCACTCATCGCCCTCGGCGTCGCCGCGGTCGCACCGCTGGCGCTCGCAGCGCCCCGCACCCGCTGGATGTCCCAGTGGGCGGCGCCGATCGTGGTCGCACTCGCCCTGGCCGTCGCCGCGCTCGCCGCCTCCACCACCACACCGGTCACCGGCTTCGCCCTCGCCGCGACCCTCGTCCTCTGTGTGGCGGCCGCCGCCACCGGCGGGGCACCCCTCGTGCTCGCCGCGTTCCGGATCGCGCGCCGCCAGCCCGACGCCGGTTCCGACCCCCCTCCCGACGCCGGGCCGCTGCGCGGCGGACGGATCATCGGACTCCTCGAGCGTGCCGCCGTCGCGGCCTCGATCCTCGCGGCCTGGCCGGAGGGCATCGCCGTCGTCCTGGCGGTCAAGGGACTGGCCCGCTACCCCGAACTCCGCGAACCGCACGCATCGGAACAATTCATCATCGGCACGTTCACCAGCGTGCTCTGGGCGATCGCGGTGTGCGGAACGGGACGCGCCCTCATCACGTAGCAGTCCCGCGACATCCACCGGTGCGGAACTTTCACCCCAGGGGGTGCGCAGAACCAGCCCTGAGGGCGGTGGGATCCCATCCCGACGCGGACGAGAGTCGTACTCGTCCAGTCCGAGGGAGAAAACATTCGTGCCTACCGATTTCGTGTCACACGTCCGCGCCCAGGTCGCCATCTACGGCGACGACCGGTCCTACACCTACCACCGTGAGGTCGGCCGCGAACTCGTCGCCGAGGAAGTGACCTACCGCGACCTGGATCGGGACGCCCGCGCACTGGCGGTGTGGCTGTCGGCGCGGCCCGGGGCCGACCACCCGGTGATGCTGCTGTACGTCGACGGAATCGACTTCCTCCGCGCGTTTCTCGGCTGCCTGTACGCCGGGGTGGTCGCCGTCCCCGCACCCGTCCCGCACGACGTGCGCAGCATGCAGCGCGTCGCCTCGATGTTCGAGGACGCCGACGTGCGCCTCGTCCTGACCACCGCCGCGGTCGCCGATCCGCTCGACACCTGGATCCGCGACTCCGGGCTCGCCGCCGCGGTCTCCGTCGCCGCGACCGACACCACCGAACCGGGCGATCCAGACGACTGGCGACTCCCCGACCTCGACGGCGACACCCTGGCCTTCCTCCAGTACACCTCCGGTTCCACCAGCGAACCGAAGGGCGTGATGGTGACCCACGGCAACCTGCTGCACAACGCCGCGGCCATGACCCTCGCCAACGGCGCCGACGACACGGTGACCGGCGCCGGGTGGCTCCCGCACTTCCACGACATGGGGCTGATCGGGATGCTGCTGCTGCCGATCTACTTCGGCGGAAATCTCGTGTTCATGTCGCCGATGTCCTTCCTCAAGCGGCCGGTGCGGTGGCTGCAGCTGATCGACCGGTACCGCGCCGACATGACCCTCGGCCCGAACTTCGCGTACGACCTCGTCGCCCGCCGGATCTCCGACGACCAACTGGCCGGGCTGGATCTCTCCTCGGTGCGGGTCGCGCTGAACGGGGCCGAACCCATCCGGCCACGCACCCTCGACGCCGTGACCGACCGGCTCGGGCCCTTCGGCTTCCCAGCGGGCGCGTTCCTGACCGCGTACGGGATGGCCGAGGTGACCCTGCTCGCCACCGCGAGCGAGGTGGGCTGCGCCCCAAGCTATCTCGACGTCGATGCAGCCGCGTTGGAGCGCCACGAGCTCACCCGGAAGGTCGGCGGTGTCCGGCTGGTCAGCAGCGGCCGGCCGTTCGGGTGCGACATCCGCATCGTCGACCCGCACACCGGCCGGGAGCTGCCGCACGGCCGGGTCGGGGAGATCTGGATCTCCGGTGGCAGCGTCGCCGCCGGCTACTGGAACCGGCCCGACGAGACCGAGGCAAAGTTCCGCGCCACCCTCGCCGGCGACGGACCGTACCTGCGCACCGGCGACCTCGGGGTGACCGACGACGACGGTCACCTCTTCGTCACCGGCCGCCTGAAGGACCTGCTGATCGTCAACGGCCGCAACCTGTACCCGCAGGACATCGAGGAGGCAGTGCGGGAGCTGCACCCGGCGCTCACCGGTGCCGCCGGGGTGGTGTTGTCGATGGATACCGGACAGCACGAGCGGCTGCTGGTGATCCACGAGGTCAAAACCGCGCTGATCGACGACCTGACGCTGCCCGGCCTCGCACGCCGGATCCGGCTCGCCGTCGCCCGGGACTTCGACGTCCACGCGCCGAGCGTGGTGCTCGTCGACCGGCACGGGGTGCACCGCACCACGAGCGGGAAGGTCCAGCGCAGGTCGATGCGCGCGTCGTTCCTGCAGTCCCGCGTCGACGCGGTGCTGCACGAGGAGATCGACCCGGCGGTGGAACGCCTCCGGACCACCGCCGTCGCAGCGCCCGCCTGACCCCGATCACCATCACCCATCACCGACCAGGAGAGAACACCCATGCGTATCCCCGAACAGAGCACCCCGCGCGACCACGCACCCGTCATCGACTGGCTCGCCGGAAGGGTGGCCTTCCACACCGAACAACCGGTGCGCGAGGTCGACCCCCACCTGCCGCTCGCCGAACTGGGAATCGAATCGGTATCCGCGGTGAGCCTGTGCGGCGAGATCGAGGACCGCTGGGACCTCGAACTCGATCCCACCGTGGTGTTCGACTATCCGACCATCGCCGAGATGGCCGTCTTCGTCGTCGACGAAGCCGCAGCCCGGTACCGGAAGGCCTCATGACCGACGTCGCCGTCGTGGGCCTCGACTGCCGCTTTCCGCAGGCACCCGACGCCGACGCGTTGTGGACGCTGCTGATGGGCGGCGGCGACGGAATCACCGACGTCCCCGCCGGGCGATGGAACGCGGACGACGTCTACGCCGCCGCCGGTGGTCCCGGCTCGGTCAACAACCGCAGCGGCGGATTCCTCGCCGACGCGGACGCGTTCGACCACGAATTCTTCGGCATCGCGCCCCGCGAGGCCGCGGCGATGGACCCGCAACAGCGCCTGCTGCTGCAGGCGGCGTGGCGCGCGTTCGAGGACGCCGCCCTGGACCCGCGGGCGCAGGCCGGGTCGAACACCGGCGTGTACGTCGGCGTCATGGCCAACGAGTGGAATCTCCAGATGCGTGACGTCTCGCGTATCACCCCCCAACTCGGTAGCGGCAACGGCTATTTCATGACCGCGAACCGGGTCTCCTACCACCTGAACCTGCAGGGCCCGAGCATGGCGATCGACACGGCCTGCTCGTCGTCCCTCGTCGCCATCCATCTGGCCTGCGCGGCGCTGCGGTCCGGGGACTGCGATCAGGCCCTCGCCGGGGGCGTCAACCTCACTCTGACCCCGACGGTGAACGTCTTCTACACCCAGGCCGGGCTGTCCGCGCCGGACGGCCGGTGCAAACCGTTCAGCGGAACGGCCGACGGCATCGGTCGCGGTGAGGGTGTCGCGGTCCTCGTGCTGCGCCGGCTCGAGGACGCGCAGGCCGAGGGCCTGCCGATCTACGCGGTGATCGAGGGCAGCGCCGTCAACAACGACGGCCGCAGCAACGGGATCACCGCACCCAACCGCTGGGCTCAGCAGCAGGTCGTCGAGACGGCCTACCGGCGTGCGGGTGTCACGCCCGCCCAGGTCGCGTTCCTCGAGGCGCACGGCACCGGAACGGTGCTCGGCGACATGATCGAGATCAAGGCCCTCGGTCACGTCCACGGGGTGACCCGGCCGCAGCCGTGCGCGATCGGATCGATCAAAGGCAATCTCGGCCACACGGAGGGAGCGGCCGGCGTGGCCGGCCTGATCAAGGTGGCCCTGTCCCTGCACCACCGCGTCGTGCCGCCCAGCCGCTACGCGCAGGACGCGAACCCGCGACTCCGCCTGGCGGACAACGGCCTCCGCCTCCTGTCCGAGCCGATGACGCTGCCCGGCGGCGTCGCGCACGGGGCCGTCAGCAGTTTCGGGCTCGGCGGCACCAACGCCCACATGCTGCTGGCCTCCGCGCCCGCCACCGACCCCGCCGCGGCGAGTGCCGGTGGCGGCGTGCTCACCCTGTCGTCGAACAACCGGGAAGGCCTCGCCCGCAACGCCGCCGTCCTGGCCGACGATCTGCTCGCCCGTCCGGCTGCCGACCTGGGCCGGGTGTGCTGGAGCACCAACACGGTCAAGGCATCCGGGCGCCACCGCCTCGCGCTCACCGCGCACGACCGGGACGAGGCCGTCGCGGCGCTGCGCGCTGTCGCGGACGACGAACACCTGCTCGAGTCGCTGTCCGGCGCGGCCCGCCCCGTGAGCATCGGCTGGCTCTTCACCGGTCAGGGCGCGCAGTACCCGGGAATGTCCCGCGCGCTGCACGAGCACCACGGCGCCTATCGGCGCGCACTGTCCGACGTGGACGAGCGGATGACGCCGCATCTGGGCCGCTCGGTGCGGGAGATGCTGTTCGATGCCGGGGACGAGATCCATCGGACGGAGTTCGCGCAGCCCGCCCTGTTCGCGGCCGAATACGCGCTCGCCCGGACGCTCGGCGAGCTGGGCATCGAACCGGCATGGCTGGTCGGTCACAGCGTCGGCGAGTACGCGGCCGCAGCGCACGCCGGAGTGTTCGGCCTGGACGACGCATGCCGGCTGATCGTCGCGCGGGGACGGCTCATGCAGCAACTGCCCGCGGGCGGCACGATGCTCGCGGTCCGGGCCAAACCGGACGAGGTCGCCGACCTGCTCGCCGGCGAGCCCGCGGCCGCGCTGGCGGCGGTGAACGGGCCGCGGGACGTGGTGCTGTCGGGGGCGGCCGACGCGCTCGACCGCCTCGGCGCCGCACTGACCGCGGCCGGACTTCTCGTCCGCCGGCTCACCGTCTCGCATGCCTTCCACTCCCCCGCCATGGCACCGATGCAGGACGCGTTCGCGGAGGTCGCCGCCGACTGCACGTATCGACCGCCCGAGATCCCGATCTTCTCGACCACACGGGGGCGGCTGCTCGACGTCGACGAGCCGATGGACGCGGCCTACTGGACCGACCACATCACGGCGACCGTGCGGTTCGCGGACGCCACCGCGGCCGCGATGATCTGCGATCCGACCCACCTGATCGAGGTGGGCCCCGCACGAATCCTGTTGCCGCTCACCGCCCGCGCCCATCCGGACTCGCCCGCGCGGCACCTGGCACCGTGCCCGGGTCCGGCCGCCACCGGCACCGAACTCCCCGACACCGTCGCCGCCCTGTACCGGGACGGACTCGACCCCGCGTGGGATGCGCTGTACGAACCGGGTGCCCGGGTCCGCCGACGGCTCCGCGGATACGAGTTCGCGACCACCGCCCGCTTCTGGACACCCGACGACGCACCCGCGGCCGCGCCGATCCCCGCACCCGCCCACACGACGCCCGACCCCGACCCCGACCCCGAGGACACCACCATGGAACAACTGATCGCGCTCTTCCGGGAACAGGCCGCCGTCCTCGCCGCTGCCGCCAACGGCGTTCCCGCAGTAGCCCTCCCCGTGCCGGCGGCGACGCCGGGCGCCGGGCCGGGTCCCGCGACACCGGTCGGCGACGTCGCGACCAGGGTGCGCGCGGAAGTCGCCCGGGTCAGCGGGTTCCCCGCGGCGGCGCTGAAGGCGACGCAGACGATCGTCGGCGACCTCGGATTCGACTCGATCATGATCACCGACCTGTTCGGCGGGGTGAGCCGCGCATTCCCCGGTCTCGTCGTCGAACCGCACTGGTTCTCACCGAGCCGCACTGTCGGCGATGTGATCGAGCATGTGACCGCGCACCACGCACCCGGGTCCCCCACGGCCGCGCCGCCGGAACCGTCCGTCCCGCAGGAACCGGTGGTCCTACGCACCGCGGTGGCACCCGAGTTCCGTATCGCGGAGTTCCCGGAGGTTCAGGCGCTCGCCGCCCGGCTGGACACGGCCGAGGGGCTCGGTGTCACCAACCCGTACTTCCTCGTCAACGACGGCGTCACGCGGGACACGTCGACGATCGGGGGCGCGGAGGTCGTCAACTTCTCCAGCTACAACTACCTCGGCATGTCCGGGCATCCCGCCGTCGTGTCGGCGGTGCAGGACGCGGTCGCCCGCTACGGCAGCTCCTCCTCGGCCAGTCGGCTGCTGTCCGGGGAGAAGCCGGTCCACCGCGAACTCGAAGCCGAACTGGCCGGCCTGCTCGGCACCGAGGACGCGATCGCCCTCGTCAGCGGACACGCCACCAACGTCACGGTCATCGGTCATCTCCTCGGGGAGGGTGACCTGGTCATCCACGACAGTCTCGCGCACGACAGTATCCTGCAGGGCTGCGCACTGTCCGGCGCCACCCGGCGCCCCTTCCCGCACAACGACCACGCCGCGCTGGACGCCCTCCTCACCGCGATCCGCTCGCAGTACCGGCGGGTCCTCATCCTCATCGAGGGCGTCTACAGCCAGGACGGCGACATCCCCGACCTGCCCGCGATGATCGCGGTGAAGAAGAAGCATCAGGCGCTGATGATGATCGACGAGGCGCACAGCATCGGGGTGCTCGGTGCCACCGGCGGGGGCATCGGCGAGCACTTCGACGTCGACCGCGACGACGTGGAGCTGTGGTCCGGCACGATGTCGAAGGCCCTGGCCGGCTGCGGCGGCTACGTCGCGGGCAGCGCCGAGCTCATCCGCTTCCTGAAGTACACGACGCCCGGCTTCGTCTACAGCGTCGGGATGACGCCGATGAATGCCGCGGCGTCCCTGGCCGCGATCCGGCAGATGCGCGCCGAACCCGAGGCGCTCGAGCGGTTGCGTCGCAACTCGCGGCTCTTCCTGCAGCTCGCCACGGACGCCGGAATCGATACCGGGGACACCGAGGACACCCCGGTCATCCCCTGCATCGTCGGGGATTCACTCCGCACCCTCGCGTTGTCCAACGCACTGCTCCGGCGCGGCATCAACGTGAACCCCATCCTCTACCCGGCGGTGCCCGAAGACCTCGCGCGGTTGCGCTTCTTCGTCACCTCGTGCCACACCGAGGACCAGATCCGGTCCACGGTGGCAGCTCTCGCCGAAGAGCTCGCAGAGCTCGTCGCGGCGGCGTAACCCCGTGCCCGGCCCCCTCCGGCTGATCTGCTTTCCCCACGCCGGCGGCGGATCCTCGACGTACCGTCACTGGCACCAAGCCCTCAGCCCACACGTGACTGTATGGCCCGTGCAACTGCCCGGCCGGGAGAGCCGTGCCGGCGAGGCCGGGTTCACCGACGTCGAGTCCCTCGTCACCGAGCTCGAGTCCGAGCTCGCCGACCACCTCACGGAGCCGCATGCCTTCTTCGGGCACAGCATGGGCGCGTTGGTGGCGTACCGGCTCGCGTGCCGTCGTCGCGCGGCCGGGCATCCGCTCCCCCGGGCGCTGCTGCTCTCCGCGTACTCGGCGCCGCACCTGCCCTCGCCGCTGCCGCCGGTCGACGACCTGGACGACGCGGCACTGATCGAGTTGCTGCGCGCCACGGGCGGTCTGCCCACCGACCTCCTGGCCAGGCCGGCGTGGCGAGGCCGCTGTCTCCCCGCGCTGCGAAACGATCTCCGCCTCTGCGCCGGCTACCGCGATCCCGGAGACCCACCGCTCCCCTGCCCGGTGCATGTACTCGGCGCGGACGCCGATCCGCTGGTCGGCGAGCGGGATCTCCACGCCTGGAATCGGCACACCACCCAGCTGTCCGAGGTGCGAATCATGGCGGGCGATCACTTCTACCTCGACCACACACCCGAACAGCTCTTCCGCGTGCTCCGGCCGTTGCTGCGCCGCTACGCCGCGGCCGGGTAGGGCCTGCGGTCGGATGTCGGACTCCGTCAGTCCCCGTGCGGGGGGACGGGCGGCGGCAGCTGCCCCGGCACACCACCCGGATGCAGCGCCTGCTCGTCGGCGCCACCGGACTTCGCGAGCGGTCCCGGCCCGTCGACTGGGCGCCGTGCCTCGACCTCCGCGGCCCGGACAGCCTGCGCGATCGCCGGGTCGGACTTGGTCTCGAACCAGTCGGCGACCTCCTCCGAATCGTCCTCGGGCTTCGGCAGATCCTCGTCCGTCGTGGACGGCTCATATCGGAACACGCCGTCCTGCCCCTGGGCGCCGAGGGACTTCGCGAAACCCTTGAGGGCGTCACCGAAGTCGCTGGGCACCAGCCACACCTTGTTCGCGTCGCCCTGCGCCATCTGCGGCAGCGTCTGCAGGTACTGGTAGGCGAGGAGTTCGGGGGTGGGCTTGCCGGATTTGATTGCGGCGAACACCTTTTCGATCGCCTTCGCCTGGCCCTGCGCCTGCAGGTACTTGGCGGCCCGGTCACCCTGCGCCCGCAGGATGCGGGACTGCCGCTCACCCTCCGCGGTGAGGATCGACGCCTGCTTCGCGCCCTCCGCGGCGAGGATGCGGGACTGCTTGTCACCCTCCGCCGTCTTGATGGCCGACTCCCGGTGGCCCTCGGCGGTGAGGATGGTGGCCCGCTTCTCGCGGTCCGCCTTCATCTGCTTCTCCATCGACTCCTGGATCGACGGCGGCGGATCGATGCTCTTGAGCTCGACCCGGGCGACGCGCAGACCCCACCGGCCGGTGGCCTCGTCCAGCACGCCGCGCAGCTGCCCGTTGATGGAGTCACGGGACGTGAGCGTCTCCTCCAATGTCATGCCGCCGACGACGTTGCGCAGTGTGGTGGTGGTCAACTGCTCGACGCCGACGATGTAATTGCTGATCTCGTACACCGCGGCCTGCGGGTTGGTGACCTGGAAGTACACGACGGTGTCGATGTTCAGCGTCAGGTTGTCCTGGGTGATCACCGGCTGCGGCGGGAACGACACCACCCGTTCGCGCAGATCCACCTTGGCCCGGATGCGGTCCGCGAAGGGGATCAGGAACGTCAACTGGCCCGACACGGTCCGCGCGTACCGGCCGAGACGCTCGATCACCGCGGCCTCGGCCTGCGGCACCAAGGCCACCGATTTGGCCACCACCAGGGCGACGAACAACACGAGCACGATCAGTACGATGAGCGCTGCCATCTACGGTCCCCTCCATACGACGGCGGTCGCGCCGTCAATTTGCATTACCGTCACGGTCGTTCCCGGTGGATACACTTCCGTGCTGTCGAGCGGGCGGGCCGTCCAGACATCCCCGCCGAGCTTGATCTGCCCCGCGTGTTCGGCGACTTCCTCGAGCACCAGGGCCTGCTTGCCGGTCAGCGCCTCGATTCCGGTCGGGGTCGGCGGCGGGGTCTCGAACTTACGCAACAACACCGGCCGCACCCCGAGGATCAGGGCGAGGGACAGCACGCCGAAGATCACCGCGTCGACCCAGACCGGAAAGTCGGTGATCGCGGTGACCCCGGCCGTGGCCAGCGCACCGCCCGCCAGCATGAGGAGGAAGAAGTCCCCCGTCAACGCTTCCGCGGCGGCGAGCAGCACCCCCGCTACCAGCCAAATCAATGCAGCCACAACACCATCTAACCAGAATCTCCGGAACCGACGGTGACGAAGTCGACCAGCTGTTCGACCGCCCCGATCAGCGGCGCCTCGAGGTCCCGGAACGTGTCGACGGCCGAATAGACCCGGCGCCAGCCGTCGCGCGGTGTCCCCCACCCCAATTCGCGGCACACCCCGGTCTTCCAGTCCTCACCGCGCGGGATCTTCGGCCACGCCTCGATGCCCACCGCCGACGGGCGGACCGCCTCCCACCCGTCGATGAACGGGTGCCCGGTCACGAGCACGTTCGGCCCTAGCCCCTGGGTCAGCTGGGTTTCCTTGGACCCGGTGACGAGGTGATCGACGAGCACGCCGACGCGCCGTCCGGGACCGGGACGGAACTCGGCGAGCCGCTCCCCGAGATTGTCGAGACCCTCGAGATGCTCGACGACGACACCTTCGACGCGCAGGTCGTGCCCCCACACCCGCTCCACGAGGGCGGCGTCGTGCACGCCCTCCACCCAGATCCGGCTCGCCAGCGCCGTCCGGGCCCGCAGCCCCTCCACCTTGGTGGATCCCGACGCCGATCGCGTGGTCGCCGGACCGGCGGGCGTGGCCGCCGGTCGGACCAGGGTGACCGGTTTCCCGTCCATCAGGAACGCCGCCTCCCGCATCGCGAACAACCGGGTGCGCCGCGCCCCGTCCTCGAGCCGCACGAAATCGCCGTCATAGGTGCGCTCGAACCCCACCACCGCCCCGCAGAAACCGGTGCCCGCGTCCTCGACCACCAGGTCCCGCTCGGCCGGGACCGTCGGCGTCACGGGCTTCCTCGCGCGTGGGTGTCCGGAAAAGATGTCGCCGTATCTGTCGCCTCCGCTCACGGGCGCTGACGCTATGCCAGCGACGCCGTTACGCACACTCCGCCACGCCGACATATGCTCGTTTATCGTGACTTCACCCAGCGCCACTCTCACCGTGTGGGCCAGTTCCTGGCTCGCCGGGAACAGTGCACCCGACGACGTCATCGACGCCCTCCACGCGTGGGCGCCGATGCACCTCGCGTGCGCGGAGGATCCGGTGACGGCCGGTCGCACCGGGCTGCCGTGGCCCGACCCGCAGGACGCCGGGGTGACGGCGCTGCTCCAGACGATGCGCCGCGCCGTGTCGCAACCCGAGACCGAGATCCGGCTGGTCCTGCCCGGACCCGGAGACGTGCGCGGGCTTCCCGCGGGCACCGAATTCGCGTCCGCCGCGATCAGCGCGGGCGAAGGTGTGCTCGTCGGACCGCCCGGCCGGTCCGGAACGGGGCTCGTCCCGCACGTCGAGGGCCCCGACGTGCTGCGCTGGACGGTGTCGACGATCGAGCCGCTTCCCCTCGACGCCCACCACACCGGACTGGGCGAGGCCGAGTTCACGATGCGGCAGGCGGTGCGCGACGCCGCGGCCGCACTCGAGGCACTGCACATGCTCGATTCCGGGTTCGGCGCCGACCCGCGCGCCCTGATCGCCGATGCGCTGGCGCAGTCCGCCCGTCACCGGTATCCGACGACGATCGCCCCGCGGGCGCTACGGATCCTGGACTCGGCCGATCAGGTGGCCGCGATCCTCACGGTCGCCGAGCAGATGGCCCCCGCGCGCACCGTGTCCGCGTCGGGTGCCGCCACCCTGGAAGACCTGCTGCGGCCCCTGCGTTCGGCGGTGCGCTCGGCGCGCACCGCCGCCGTCAATGCGTGTGCGCGGGACGGCCTGACGGCCTGACCACGGCCTTACAGCAGTCCACCGCGCAGGACTGCCCGTCCAGGGTCGAACCGAGCAGCGGCTCGGACCCGAGCCGCTCGGCGGGTGTGCCGGCCAGCTGCTCGGTCACCAGTGCGACGACGAGTTCGGCGAAACGCCGATCCGTTCCGGGGGTGGCCGCACGCACGAAGTCGATGCCGAGTTCGGCCGCCCTGTCCCGCGCCTCGGTGTCGAGATCCCACACCACCTCCAGGTGATCGGACACGAACCCCACCGGGCACACGATCACCGCGCCCACACCGCGGGCGGCGAGGACGTCCAGGTGGTCGCAGATGTCCGGCTCGAGCCACGGCACCTGGGGCGGCCCGGACCGGGACTGCCACACCAGGTCGAAGTCGTCGAAGCCGGCGGTGCGGGCGGTGAGCCGGGCCGCCTCGGCCACCTGCCGGCTGTAGAGACGACCACCGTCCGCGGGCGGTCCCGCGTTGACGTCCGCGGACACCGGCACGGAATGCGCGGTGAACACCAGCCGCGCGCCGGCCCGTCGCCCGGCGGGAAGCTGCGCCGCGGCCCCGCGGACGGCGTCGGCGAACGCCCCGATCAGCAGCGGGTGGTCGTAGTACTGCCGCAGCTTCAGCAGGTGCGGTGCCCCGTCCCCGGCCGCGGCCCGCGCCCGGGCGACGTCCTCGTGGTACTGCCTGCAGCCCGAGTACCCGCCCCACGCCGATGTCGGGAACACGAGGGCGGACCGCACCCCGTCCGTACCCATCCGGGCGACGGTGTCCTCGACCATCGGATGCCAGTTCCGGTTACCGAAATAGACGGGCAGATCCATTCCGGCGCTTGCCAATTCGTATTCGACGTGGGAGATGATGTCGCGATTGAGGGCGTTGATCGGCGACACGCCCCCGAAATGCAGGTAGTGCTCGGCGACCGCGTCCAGACGTTCGGGCGGCACCCCCCTGCCCCGGGTGACGTTCTCCAGGAACGGGCGCACGTCGGCGGGCTGCTCCGGACCCCCGAACGACAACACGAGAAGGGCATCGAACCGGGAACCGGAACCGTCCGTCGAATTCGCAGCGATCATGATCCCCATCTTCCGTGCTGCCGTTCGGGGCGCACTCCCCGGGTAGTGCCCTAGCCGGCCATCGCGTGGGCGCCACCGTCGACGTAGATGATCGACGCGGTGGTGCCGGGCAGCCAGTCGGACAGCACGGTGCACACGGTCTTCGCGACCGGCTCCGGGTCGTCGACGTTCCAGCCGATGGGCGCGCGCTCGTCCCACGCCGTGTTGAGTTCGTTCATCTGCTTGGCGTCGTCGGTGGCGGTACCGGCGATCGCCTTGGCGGCGAGGGTCTTGATCGGGCCCGCCGCGACGAGGTTGGAGCGGATACCGCGTTCGCCGACCTCCTTGGCGACATACCGGTTCACCGACTCGAGGGTGGCCTTGGCGACACCCATCCAGTTGTAGAACGGCACCGCGCGCGCGGGATCGAAGTCCATGCCGACAATCGACGCGTTGTCGTTCAGCACCGGCAGCAGCGCCTTCGACAGCGACGCGTACGAGTAGGCGGAGACCTCGAAGGCCACACCCACATCGGACCACGGTGCGTCGAAGAACGGGCTGCCCAGGCAGGACCGCGGCGCGAACGCGATGGAGTGCACGACGCCGTCGACGCCCTCGGGCGCGATCTCCCGGATGCGGTCGGCGAGGCTCGCGAGGTGCTCCGGGTTCTGTACGTCGAGTTCGAGCGCAGGCGGCACCGGCTGCGGCAGGCGCTGCGCGATGCGGTCGATCAGCCGGAGACGGTCGAATCCGGTGATGATCACCTTGGCGCCCTGTTCCTGGGCGACCTTGGCGACGTGGAACGCGATGGACGCGTCCGTGATGATGCCGGTGACGAGAATGGTCTTACCTTCGAGCAATCCGCCCATGAGGTGTCCTCCTGTGAAGAAAAAGTCCGGGAAGTGGGAGTGGGGAGAGCTAGTGGCCCATGCCGAGGCCGCCGTCGACGGGAATCACCGCGCCGGAGACGTAGGCGGAATCGTCGGAGGCCAGGAAGCTCACCACTGCGGCGACCTCCTCGGGCTTGCCCTGCCGCTGTAGCGGGACCGCGCCGGTGATCATGTCCTTGTACTTGTCGTCGAGGACCGCGGTCATGTCGGTGTCGATGAATCCCGGGGCCACCACGTTCGCGGTGATGGAACGGGAACCGAGTTCACGGGTCAGCGACCGCGCGATGCCGACCACACCGGCCTTCGACGCCGCGTAGTTCACCTGGCCGGGACCACCGGCCAGACCGACGACGGACCCCAGGAACACGAACCGGCCGAACCGCGCCCGCAGCATCGACCGCGTGGCCCGCTTCGCGACGCGGAACGCGCCGGTCAGGTTGGCGTCGACGACGGAGGTGAACTGCTCCTCGGTCATCCGCATGATCAGCGTGTCGTCGGTGATGCCGGCGTTCGCGACGAGAACCTCGACGGGACCCTGGTGCGCTTCCACTTCCTTGAAGGCCCGGTCGACCGACTCGGAGTCGGTGACGTCGCACTGGACGCCGAACAGGCCGTCGGGCGCACCCGAACCGCGGTGTGTGACCGCGACCTTGTGCCCGTCCGCCGCGAGGCGCTGCGCGACAGCGAGGCCGATCCCGCGGTTGCCGCCGGTGACGAGCACCGACCGAGGAGTGGACACCGTCCTAACTGACGCGTCAGTAGTTTGTGGGGTAGACATGGGGATCAACCTATCTGTTCAGATGTGCAGAAGTGGAAGTGCGGGGCCGCGGTCAGCAGGGCGCTGATGCCGAGAACGCCGCCGGAACGCAGATCACGGCAGCCGTTGACGCAGGACCAGCGCGAGGATCAGCCCCGCCGTGGCGGACAGGACACCCAGCACGAGCCAGGGGCGGCTGGCGTCGCCGCGGGTGGTCTCGAAACCGATCTGCTCCTCGAGGGTGTCGTACACGTCGCGCAGTTCCTCCAGGCTCGAGGCCGTGAAGAAGCTGCCCCCGGAGAGATTCGCGATCTCCCGCAGCGACGGATCGTCCACAGGCACCGGGATCCGTTCGTCCTCGATCTCGACCTTGCCGTAGCTCGTGCCGAACGAGATCGTCGAGATGGGGACGTCCTTGTCCTTCGCCTGCCGGGCCGCGGTGAATCCGCCGCGCGGATCGTCCGGGTTCTCGGGCACCGTCTGCTTGCCGTCCGAGAGCAGCACGATGCGGGCGGGCGGCGCCTGATCGCTGCCGCCGAGCACCGCGGCCAGCGTGTCGATCGACTGCAGCGACGTGAAGATCGCCTCACCGGTGGCGGTCCGCTCGCTCAGCTGCAGATTGTCGATCGCGACCTTCGACGCCTCCCGGTTGGTGGTCGGCGACACCAGCACCGACGCCGTGCCGGCGAACGCGACGAGACCGAGGTTGATGCCGGGGGTCAGCCCGTCGGCGAACGACTTCGCGGCGTCCTGCGCGGCGGCCAGCCGGGTCGGTTCCACGTCGGTCGCCTTCATCGACAACGAGACGTCGATGACGAGGATCACGGTGGCCCGGTTCCGCGGAACCCGCTTGTCCTCCGTCGGTCCGGCCAGCGCCACGCTGAAGAACACCAGCGCCAGCACCATCAGCAGCGCCGGAATGTGCCGGGCCCGGCCCGGCCGCGACGGCGCGACCTTCTCGAGGAGCGCGAAGTTGGTGAACCGGAGGGTGTGCTTCTGCCGCTGACGCTGCACCCACACGTATCCCGCGACCAATGCCACGACGACCAGGAGGAAGAGCAGCCACCACGGTGAGGTGAACTGGGAAAGGCTCACCGGCGGGACCTCTGGTTCGTCGCGGTGCCGTAACTGTGCTTCCGGGCGGACACGAACCGCACGACATCCGAGATCCAGTCCCGGTCGGTCCGCAGACTGAGCAGCGGGGCGCCGCAGCGCCGCAACGACTGCTCCACCTGCAGGCGGTGCTCGTCCGCGGCCCGCGCGAAGTCGGCGCGCAGTTGCGGTGTGGTCGTGAACTCGCGGGTCCGTCCAGACTCCGGATCGTGCAGCACTACATCCCCTATGTCGGGTAATTCCAGATCTCGCGGGTCGAGCACCTCGACACCAAGTACGTCGTGGCGTCCCGAGATCGCCCGCAGCGATCGCTCCCAGTCGATCGGTCCCAGGAAGTCACTGATGACGACGGCCAGACCGCGGCGACGCTGGGGTCGGCGCAACGACTCCACCGCACCCTGCAGGTCGCCCCGCACCCCGTCCGGGGCGTGCGGGGTGGTCGCGATCTGACGCAGCATCGCCTGCGCGTGGATGCGGCCGCCGCGGGCCGGGATCCGGGTGGTCTGGGCGCCGGTCGAGACGATCGCCCCGATCCGGTTCCCGCCGCCGCTGGTCAGATGGGTGACGGCGGCGGCAGCAGCCACCACGAGGTCCCGCTTCTCGCAGCCGGCGGTACCGAAATCGAGGCTCGACGACAGATCGACGACGAGCCATGTCTCGAGTTCCCGGTCGGCCACCGACTGCCGGACGTGCGGGTGCGTCGTCCGGGCGGTCACCGACCAGTCCATCTGACGCACGTCGTCACCCGGCTGATACTCGCGCGCATCACCCGGTTCGGAGCCCGGTCCCGGGATCAGGCCCAGATGGTCGCCGTGCAGCACGCCGTCGAGGCGGCGGCGGACAGTCAGTTCCAGCGTCCGCAGCGCAGCGGACAGTTTGGGATCACGGAGTTCGCCGGAGCGAAACGACGGCGGCGGGCCGGAGCTCTGCGCACCGGCGGTACGCGCACTCACCGTGGCTGGCTCATCGCCGTCGGTCCGGGCACCGACGTGGACGGGACGGGCGGTCCGTGGTGACCGGCGGGCACGGCCGGGACCGTCGTCGGCTGTGCGGCGATCTGCGGCAGACCCACCGTCTGCAGCACGCGGGAGATGACGTCGTCCGGGCTGACCTCGTCGGCGAGAGCGTCATACGACAGCACGAGACGGTGCCGCAGCACGTCCGGGATCACCTCGAGCACGTCCTGCGGCACCACGTAGTCACGCCCGCGCAGCAACGCCAGCGCCCGGGCCGAGGAGATGATGCCCAGCGTCGCGCGCGGCGACGCGCCGTACGCGATCCAGCCGTCGACCTCGGGAAGACCGAACTCGGCCGGCGTGCGCGTGGCCGCGATGACCCGGACCACGTAGTCGACGAGCGCATGGTGCACGAAGACACCGCTCGCGACTTTCTGCAGGCGGACGAGCTCCTCGGGATCGAGCACCTGGTGGGGTTCCGGCGCATCGACACCCATCCGGTAGACGATCTCGCGCTCCTCCTCCACTGTCGGGTAGTCGACGAGGATCTTGAACAGGAAGCGGTCGCGCTGCGCCTCCGGCAGCGGGTACACACCCTCGTTCTCGATCGGGTTCTGCGTCGCCATCACCAGGAACGGGTCGGGCATGTGGTACCGCTTGCCGCCGATCGAGACGTGCCGCTCGGCCATCACCTCGAGAAGCGCCGACTGCACCTTCGCCGGCGCGCGGTTGATCTCGTCGGCGAGCACGAAGTTCGCGACGACGGGACCGAGCTCGGTGTCGAACTCCTCGCGCCCCTGCCGGTAGATGCGCGTACCGATCAGGTCGGTGGGCACCAGGTCGGGGGTGAACTGGACACGCGAGAAGGATCCGCCGACCACCTTCGCGAACGTCTCGACGGCCAGGGTCTTCGCGACACCCGGCACACCCTCGAGCAGCACGTGCCCCTTCGCGAGCAGACCGACCAGGATCCGCTCCACGAGGCGGTCCTGCCCGACGATCACGCGCTTGACCTCGTAGATCGCGCGTTCCAGCGTCTGGACGTCGGCGACGAGACTGGGCGCGAGCGTCTTCGTCGTCGCGCTCTGCGTGCCCGCATTCTGTGAGGGGGCATTCGGCGCGGTGACGTTCTGGGGACCCGATCCGTTGGCCGCACCCCCGTTCTTCACACCTTCGGGAGCGTCCTTCGCGGGCGACTCCTTCCGGGCTGCACCCTCCGATACCGCATCATCACGTGAGGTCACCAAGAATCCACCGCTTTCACCTAGATCGTTCCGCCCGTTCACGTACTTGCTCAACTATTCCAGGTGCAAGCAACCCCCGCCGCAACCAAGCACGATCCGCACTGCGAACTACTTCATCGACACCATGGATCACGACACCATACGGACAGCGTAAGGGGTCATGCCATCCCATCGCACCGGGGAGATCTTGACGACGTCTCCCGACTCGGGGGCCTCGAGCATCTGGTCGTCTCCGAGATACAGGGCGACGTGCTGGCTGGCGTTCGGGCCCCAGAAGATCATGTCGCCGCGCTGCATCTCCTCCGAGGGAACCTGGTCGCCCGCGGTGTACTGATACCCGGTGTAGTGCGGCAAGGAGATGCCGATCCCGGCGAACGCGTAGATCATCAGACCGGAGCAGTCGAAACCGACCTTGTTGAAGTCGCCGTAACTGTCGGCGACGCCGCCGTCGCGGATGCCGAGGGTGGGGCCGTTCTCGTCGCCGCCGCCCCACGCGTACTCCACACCGATCTGGGACAGTCCCCGGTCGATGACGGTCTCGATGGCCTCGCTGCCGGTCAGGTCCTCACCGCTGGTCGACGGTTTCGACTTGGGGGTGGACTTGGGCGTGGTCGTTCCGCCGTCGGCCGAGGAGTCGGAGTCCTCGTCCTCCGAGTCCTCCTCGATCGTGGTGTGCGCGCGCTGCCCCGCGGCGAGTTCCGCGGCGCGTTGTCGTGCCGCCTCGTTGGCGGCGACCCGCGCCGCGGCCTGCGTCGCGGCCTCCCGGGCGGCGGCGGCGATGGCGGCCTTCTGCGCGTCCTCGGCGCGTTTCTGCTCCTCCCACGTGGCGTACGCCTCACGTTGCCCCTGCAGCCCCGCGACGTTCCCGCGGGCGGCGTCGAGCTGGGCTTGGGCGGCGGCGCGGTTGCTCTCGATCTGTGCCTTCTCGGCCGCCCGGTCCTGCAGCGCCGACCGGGCGATCGCGATCGCCTGCTCCGCCAGCGACTTCTTCGACACGGCCCGGTCGGCGGCCACGTCCGCCTGCTGCTTCGCCTCGCGTGCCGAGGAATCCTTGTTGGCCTGCGCGGTCCGTGCCCGCTGCAGACCTTCGAGCACCGCATTCTGGCTGGTGGCCAGGAGTTTCAGAACCTGCGCGCGATCCAGGACGTCGCCGGGACCCTGGGCGCCCAGGTACGTCGAGATCGAGGAGACGTTGGTGCCCTGCGTGTAGCTCGACCGGGCGTACTTGTCGAAGTCCTTCTGCGCGAGTTCGATCTGCGCCCCGGCGTCGCGCAGCGCCTGTTGCGAGGCCCCGACCACACTGGCCGCGAGATCGGCGGCGCTGCGGGCGTTCTGCAGATCGACCAGAGCCCGATTCACGTCCTCGCGCTTGATGGCGACCTCGTTGTCGAGCTGAGCGAGCTGCTGATCCGCGGTGGCGACCTGGTTGATCAGTTCGCTGACCTGCCCGAGGCCCGCCGACACCTGGGTCTGGGCCTGCACGATGTCGTTGTCGGACGGATTCGGCGGCGGGGGTGGCACCGCTACGGCCAGGCCGGGCGTGCTGCCGACCAGGGCTCCGACGATGCCCAGTCCGATCAGGAGGCGCGCCGTGCGAGTGTGCCCGCGGGAGAAGCTACGGTGCCCCACTCCAGCTCGTGCTTGTCGCTTCACAACACTCTCCCTCGGTTCTGCACCGATCACGCACACCGCGCCGTGCTCGTCGTGGGGAGAAATTTTCGGCAGCCACACCTTCCCGCGTTTCGGCGACACCGACATACACCGGATCGCCGTCACTCTGGACGTCAATCACCAGCCTGCGACACTTCTTCCCCAAGAGCGCCAAATGCACCGTACGACACTTCCGGACTCTATGGAAACTTTAGTCACAAATAACACATGAGTAATTTGACCAGCGGAAATGTCGAACTGTGAATCGTCGGCGCCTTTTACGTGCATCGACGCAGGCAGCGGCCACGCTGGGGTGAATTGGGAAATTGCCGCCGAGTTATCCCGGGAATTCGGGAGAGCGTCAGGGCTTCTGCCGCTCGTTCGACGTGCCGGCCCCTGCCGTGCTGTCGCCCTTTTCTGCGGTGTCGTCACGGGATACGGACGCCCGGCGCGATTTCGCGAAGAACGTGGCAGCCGACGCGATCACGACGATCGCGACGATGACGGCCGTGAACAAGGCCCACGGGGGGCCCGGCTCGATCACCTCGTCGGCGAAGTGATTCGCGGAGACCACCGCATCGCCGGTGTAGGTGCGGTCCTGACCCGATTCGAGCAGAACCCGGCTGATCGAATCGCTGTACGTGCCGACCCAGCTGGGACTCAGCACCAGAACGGTGCCACCCTCTTCCGCCCCGACCTCGGTCGCGAGGTCGCGCAGCTGCGAATCGCGGCCGGGATCCTCGTCCAGCGCCACGATGCTCAGCTTGATCCCGTGCTCGGCCGCGCGGTCGACCACGGCGGCGAGTTCCCTCGCCTCGTCGGCAGGCGCCGACACGCCGTCGTCGGACACGTCCGCGACCACGTCGGAGACGTCGATGTCTTCCGGAAGGTCCGTCGACAATGGGAGGGCCGAATGGGCGGGGAGCATGACACTGGCAGGAAGTGCGGTGGCGATAGGGGCAGGCATCTCTCATCCGGGTTTGCTGTAGGAACGTAAGCCTCGCGTGAACACTACGTGAGGAGTCCCCGAAGTTCCGTTCCGTCCGCGCGCGTCCCGCATCGCGGTCGAGGAGAATCGCCGAGGGAACGCGCTCGATTCCGCCCCGAATTCTCACAGGACAAGCGTACTGTTAGACTATCGGAGGTACCGCGGTAAGGGCCGATTCCGTCATCGCTAGCACTACAGCGCACACGGATCAGCCGTGCCCGCAGTGCCTGCAGCCGTCGACACAGCCCCGTCGGCGGCGACCCTCATAGACGAGTGGAGCTGACGTGAGCACGAGTATTGATTCGTTCGGCGCCAAAGGCACCCTCGAGGTCGGTGAGAACTCCTACGAGATCTTCCGCCTCTCGGCCGTGCCCGGCACCGAAAAATTGCCCTATGCACTGAAGGTTCTCGCCGAGAACCTGCTTCGCACCGAGGACGGCGCGAACATCACCGCCGACCACGTTCGCGCCATCGCGAGCTGGGATCCATCGGCCGACCCGAACGTCGAGATCCAGTTCACGCCTGCCCGCGTGATCATGCAGGACTTCACCGGCGTCCCCTGCATCGTGGACCTCGCCACCATGCGTGAAGCGGTCACCGCGCTCGGCGGCGACCCGAATAAGGTGAACCCCCTCGCACCCGCCGAAATGGTCATCGACCACTCGGTCATCATCGACGTCGCCGGCCGCGCCGACGCGTTCGAGCGCAACGTCGAGATCGAGTACTCCCGCAACGGTGAGCGCTACCAGTTCCTCCGCTGGGGCCAGGGCGCGTTCGACGACTTCAAGGTCGTCCCCCCGGGCACCGGCATCGTCCACCAGGTCAACATCGAGCACCTGGCCCGGACGATCATGGTCCGTAACGGCCAGGCGTACCCCGACACCTGCGTCGGCACCGACTCGCACACCACGATGGTCAACGGCCTGGGCGTGCTGGGCTGGGGCGTCGGCGGCATCGAGGCCGAGGCCGCCATGCTCGGCCAGCCCGTCTCCATGCTGATCCCGCGCGTCGTCGGTTTCAAGCTGACCGGTGAGATCAAGCCCGGCGTCACCGCCACCGACGTGGTCCTCACCGTCACCGACATGCTGCGCAAGCACGGCGTCGTCGGCAAGTTCGTCGAGTTCTACGGCAAGGGTGTGGCCGAGGTTCCGCTGGCCAACCGCGCGACGCTCGGCAACATGAGCCCCGAGTTCGGTTCCACCGCCGCGATCTTCCCGATCGACGCCGAGACCGTCAGCTACCTCCGCCTGACCGGCCGCTCCGAGGAGCAGCTCGCCCTCGTCGAGGCGTACGCGAAGGAACAGGGCCTCTGGCACGACGCCGACCACGAGCCCGAGTACTCCGAGTACCTCGAACTCGACCTCGGTGACGTGGTTCCGTCCATCGCGGGCCCGAAGCGCCCGCAGGACCGAATCCTGTTGTCGGACTCGAAGAACGCGTTCCGCAAGGACATCCACAACTACGTGGAGGAGCACCACCCCACGGGTCACTCGCAGCTCGACGAGGCCGTCGAGGAGTCGTTCCCCGCGAGCGATCCCGCCGCCCTGTCGTTCGCCGACGACGGCGCCGTCGACGTGCAGTCGGCCGCCAACGGAGCCGAGGGCCGCCCGACCAAGCCGGTCAAGGTTCTGTCCGAGGACAAGGGCGAGTTCATCCTCGACCACGGTGCCGTCGTGATCGCGTCGATCACCTCCTGCACCAACACGTCCAACCCGTCGGTCATGCTGGGCGCCGCCCTGCTGGCCCGCAACGCCGTCGAGAAGGGCCTGTCCGCCAAGCCGTGGGTCAAGACGTCCATGGCTCCCGGTTCGCAGGTCGTCACCGACTACTACAACAAGTCCGGTCTCTGGCCGTACCTGGAGAAGCTCGGCTTCTACCTCGTCGGCTACGGCTGCGCCACCTGCATCGGCAACTCCGGCCCGCTGGACGAGCAGATCTCGCAGGCCATCCAGGACAACGACCTCACCGCCACCGCGGTGCTGTCGGGTAACCGCAACTTCGAGGGACGCATCTCCCCCGACGTCAAGATGAACTACCTGGCCTCCCCGCCGCTGGTCATCGCGTACGCCCTCGCCGGCACGATGGACTTCGACTTCGAACACGACGCCCTCGGCACGGACGCCGACGGCAACGACGTGTTCCTGAAGGACATCTGGCCCTCCGCGCAGGAGATCCAGGAGACCATCAACTCCTCGATCAGCCAGGAGATGTACGTCAAGGGTTACGCGGACGTCTTCAAGGGCGACGAGCGCTGGCGCGGACTGCCCACCCCGGAGGGTAAGACCTTCGAGTGGGACGCCAACTCCACCTACGTGCGGAAGCCACCCTACTTCGACGGCATGCCGAAGGAGCCGACCCCGGTCAGCGACATCAAGGGCGCCCGCGTCCTCGCGCTGCTCGGCGACTCGGTCACCACGGACCACATCTCCCCGGCCGGCAACATCAAGGCCGGAACGCCCGCGTCGCAGTACCTGGACGCGAACGGCATCGACCGCAAGGACTACAACTCCTACGGCTCGCGTCGCGGTAACCACGAGGTGATGATCCGCGGCACGTTCGCGAACATCCGTCTGCGCAACCAGCTCCTCGACGACGTCTCCGGTGGCTACACCCGCGACTTCACCCAGGACGGCGGCCCGCAGGCGTTCATCTACGACGCGTCGCAGAACTACCAGGAGGCCGGCATCCCGCTGGTCGTGCTGGGCGGCAAGGAGTACGGCTCCGGATCGTCCCGTGACTGGGCCGCCAAGGGCACCAGCCTCCTCGGCGTCAAGGCCGTCATCACCGAGTCGTTCGAGCGCATCCACCGCTCCAACCTCATCGGCATGGGCGTTGTGCCGCTGCAGTTCCCGGCCGGCGAGTCCGCTGCGTCGCTGAAGCTGGACGGCACCGAGGTCTTCGACATCGAAGGCGTCGAGAAGCTCAACGAGGGTGTCACGCCGAAGACCGTCAAGGTCACGGCAACCCGCGAGAACGGCGAGAAGGTCGTCTTCGACGCGGTCGTGCGCATCGACACGCCCGGCGAGGCCGACTACTACCGCAACGGCGGCATCCTGCAGTACGTGCTCCGCAACATGATCAAGGGCTAGGCGTTACCGCGCCTGTGCGTGATCTCTGCCCGCAGGCGCTACGCACCTGTGAGTGTTTTCGGCCATGACAGGCACGAAGCGCGCACGACCAGTTTCAGGGGAGCTCCGCTGTCCCGATCGAGGTGGTCGTGCGCGCTTCGTGCATTCGGTGACTTCACCTGCCGAGGTCCGGAAACACTCACAGGCCGACGAAGGAGGCACTTTGCCCAAGGTCAGTGAAGACCATCTCGCGGCACGGCGCAGTCAGATCCTGGACGGCGCCCGCCGTTGCTTTGCCGAATACGGCTACGACGGTGCCACCGTCCGCCGGCTCGAAGAAGTGACCGGACTGTCACGCGGGGCGATCTTCCATCACTTCAAGGACAAGGACGGCTTGTTCCTGGCGCTCGCCCACGAGGACGCGACCAGAATGGCCGACGTGGTCGCCCACGAGGGCCTCGTCCAGGTGATGCGGGACATGCTCGCCCAGCCCGAACAGTTCGACTGGCTGGGAACCCGGCTCGAGATCGCTCGACGGCTGCGGAATGATCCCGACTTCCGCAGAAGCTGGTCACAACGGTCGGCGGAACTCACCGAGGCGACCATGGCGCGCCTCGCGCGGCAGAAGTCCGCGGGCCGCCTCCGCGACGACGTCCCGACCGACGTCCTGATCGGCTATCTGGACCTGGTTCTCGACGGCCTCGTCGCGCGCATCGCCTCCGGGCATGCCAGCGACAACCTGTCGGCCGTCCTCGACCTCGTCGAGGAATCCGTCCGACGCCGCGACTGACACCGCACTCCCCCACCGACACCGGTCAGGTCTTGCGACGGTGAGCTCCGCCTCGTCCGCGGAGCTCCACCTCGGACTCTGCGAGGATGTTGCGGACGAATCCGTACGATCTCCCCATTTCCCGGGCAAGGGAGCGAATACTCGCCCCGGCCTGGTAGCGCTCCTTCAGCTCCGCCTGTAGATCGGCGCGCGACGGTCCCGTGATCCGAGCGCTCTTGGCGAAGACCCCGATGTCAGCCATGAACTCCTCCAGTCGGCGAGCGACGGTGGTTTCCACGGTAGAGCCCCGCGACGGCGATATCTACGCGCAGTGCTCAGGCGAGCTGGATCAGCTCCAGGTAGTCCTGCGACCAGTGGTCCTCCGTGCCGTCGGGCAGGAGAATGACCCGTTCCGGGTCGAGTGCCTCGGCCGCGCCCGGGTCGTGCGTCACCAGCACGACGGCCCCGGTGTAGCTGCGGAGCGCGTCCAGCACCTGCTCGCGGGAGACGGGGTCGAGGTTGTTCGTCGGCTCGTCGAGCAGCAGCACGTTCGCCGCGGACGATACGAGACCCGCCAGTGCGAGGCGCGTCTTCTCACCACCGGACAGGGTGCCTGCGGGCTGCTCGAGCTGCGGGCCGGTGAACATGAACGCACCGAGCAGCGAACGCAGCTCCTGCTCCCCCGTGTCCGGCGCCGCGTGGCGAATGTTCTCCCACACCGACGCGTTGTCGTCGAGGGTGTCGTGCTCCTGCGCGAAGTAGCCGATCTTCAGGCCGTGACCGGGGACGAGCCCGCCCGCGTCCGGCGTCTCGACTCCGCCGAGAATGCGCAGCAGCGTCGTCTTACCGGCGCCGTTGAGACCGAGCACGACGACGCGTGACCCACGGTCGATCGCGAGGTCCACTCCGGTGAAGATCTCGAGCGAACCGTAAACCTTGGTCAGGTTCTCCGCCATCAGCGGAGTCTTGCCGCACGCGGCCGGCTCGGGGAACCGGATCCGGGCCACCTTGTCGGACACACGTTCCGCGTCGAGGTCCGACATCAGCTTGTCGGCGCGCTTCGCCATGTTCTGTGCCGCCACCGCCTTGGTGGCCTTCGCACCGAGCTTCGCGGCCTGAACGCGCAGCGCACCGGCCTTCTTCTCCGCATTGGCGCGCTCACGGCGGCGACGCTGCTCGTCGGTCGCACGGGCGTCGAGGTACTTCTTCCAGCTCATGTTGTACACGTCGGCCTCGCCGCGCACGGCGTCGAGGAACCAGACCCGGTTCACGACGTCGTTGAGCAGATCGACGTCGTGGCTGATCACGATCAGGCCACCCTCGTGGCTCTGCAGAAATCCGCGCAGCCAGGTGATCGAGTCGGCGTCGAGGTGGTTGGTGGGCTCGTCGAGCAGAAGGGTCGTGTCCGACCGTCCGCCGCTACCGTCCGACGCGGCGAACAGGATCCGCGCCAGTTCGACACGGCGGCGCTGACCACCCGACAGGGTGTGCAGCTGCTGACCGAGGATGCGGTCGGCAAGGCCGAGGCTGTTGCAGATGCGTGCCGCTTCGCTCTCCGCCTCGTACCCGCCGAGGGCGGAGAAGCGGTCCTCGAGATTGCCGTACTTGCGCACGGCCTTGTCGCGCTCGGCGTCGTCGACGACCTCCGACATCAGGATCTGCTGCTTCTCCATGTCCCGCAGCAGCGAGTCGAGTCCGCGCGCGGACAACACTCGGTCCTTCGCGAGGACGTCGAGGTCGCCTTCCTTCGGGTCCTGCGGGAGGTACCCCAGACCGCCGGTGCGCACCACGGCACCCGCGTATGCCTCCCCCTCCCCCGCGAGGATGCGGAGGGTGGTCGTCTTGCCGGCACCGTTACGGCCGACCAGCCCGATGCGGTCGCCGGGTTGTACCCGCAAAGCCGGCCCGGGTGCGGACAGCAACGTCCGCACTCCAGCTCGAACTTCCAGGTCGGTAGCGGTGATCAACAAGACTCCTAGGAAAATGACGCTCGCATTGAATGAGAAAAACTGCGCAAAGAACACACGAACCAGCAATTTTACCCGACCGCCGGCGACTCGGAACACGTCTGCCAGTGATCCCGCTAACGTTCGCCGCCGTATCCGACCCGCACGAAGCCTCCGGGGCCTTCGCAGATGCTTTATGGATCGTGAGGGATGTGGTCGTGAGGTGGGCAATTGTGGTGACGTCCGTTGGATGTAGCGAGTAATAACCACGGTGATGATTCGGGAAACTATGCAGTTCCGTCCCGGGCCGACTCACTACATCGTCAGGCGACCTGGTGGACTCGGAAGCCGGGCCGGCACCCCTTCGAGATGTCGCAGGCGCCTTCGGGTTCCCCACCCCGTGCAACTGCCTCTCGCCCAACTCTCGCGCTCCCCTGCAGCAGGCCGGCCCGACGGCGGCGCCCCGCTCCCCTCACCGCCCCGCGGGTCTGGGCTCGCCGTGCCGAGTTCATGGGGACCGCGACTGTTGATGGTGAACCCCCACTGCCCCGGGACGTCCGGACTGGACCGCGGGAGTTCAGGAAATTATGCTGTTCCGTCCGTGTCCGATATCGGAATGGAGACTCGTTCCAGCCGAGAACACGGCTGCCGTGACAGGCTGGCGGCGTGACAGCTTCTCCTCGTCCAGCGATCTGGGATGTTGCGATCGTGGGCCTCGGGCCGGCCGGACGCGCCCTCGCCCACCGGGCCACGGCTCTCGGTTCGACAGTCGTCTCGGTCGACCCGCTCCCCCGCAGATCGTGGACCGCGACTTACGCGGCATGGGAAGACGAACTCCCCGGCTGGCTCCCTCGGGACGCCGTCGTGACGAGAACTCCTCGCCCGACAGCCTGGACGACACGTCGCCACACCATTGATCGCACGTATTGTGTTTTGAATACAACAACACTGCAATCAATACTCGGCAGCGATTGCGGAACTGTTCTCGCAGGTAGAGCCGTCAACCTCTCCCCCACTTCCGTCCAACTGGACGACGGCTCGACGCTGAAGGCGCACGTCGTCGTCGATTCTCGCGGCACCGGCGACAGCCCCGACCTCGCCCAGCAGACGGCATACGGCGTCGTGGTGGACCCCGACACGGCCGCACAGGCGCTTGCGGGCGAGGACGCGGTGTTCATGGACTGGCGCCGCGACAACGGAACATCACCCTCGGACGCGCCGTCGTTCCTCTACGGGGTCCCGCTCGCGCAGGACCGGTTCCTGCTCGAGGAGACCTGCCTCGTCGGTCGCCCCCCACTCCCGATCTCGGAACTCGCCACAAGACTCCACGACCGACTCCGACAGCGGGGCGTCACCGTGCCGTCCCATTCGGACGTCGAGAGAGTCCGATTCGCCGTCGAGCCACCACCCGAGGCCGGTCGTGCCCACAGCTCGGATCAGGTGCGCTTCGGAGCCCGCGCCGGGTTGATGCACCCGGGAACGGGCTACAGCGTCGCAGCATCACTCCTGTGCGCAGATGTTCTGGCCCGCGATCTTCGTGACGGTTCGAACGCACGTCTGTGGCCGTGGAAGGCCCGCACCGTCGCGTCGCTGCGATCGGTCGGCCTCCGCGTCCTCCTGAATCTGGATGCAGCACACGTCCCCGAATTCTTCGAGCATTTCTTCGATCTGCCGCCGCAACTCCAGGCGGCATATCTGTCCGAGCGCTCGAATCCGCGCGGAACCCTGTCGGCAATGGGGCGGCTGTTTCGGGCGTCCTCCGGCGATATCCGCAGTGTGATTCTCCGTTCGACGCTTCGCCGGGAAGTTCGATGAACTGTCGCGCGAACGCGAAAAGGAGACCATCATGGAACGCATGCGGTCGATATGGAAGGGCTCGATAGCGTTCGGACTCGTGAACGTGCCGGTCAAGGTCTATTCGGCAACCGAGGATCACGACATCAAGTTTCACCAGGTCCATGCCAAGGACGGCGGCCGGATCAAATACAACCGCGTGTGCACCGAATGCGGCAATGTCGTCCAATACGCCGATATCGACAAGGCCTACGACTCCGACGACGGCGTCCGCGTGGTGTTGACGGACGACGATTTCGGGAAGTTACCCGCCGCCGAGAAACACGAGATTCCTGTTCTGCAGTTCGTGCCGACCGAACAAATCGACCCCATTCTGTTCGAGAAGAGTTACTTCCTCGAACCGGATTCCAGCTCTCCGAAGGCATATGTCCTACTCGCGACAGCCCTCGAGAACAGCGACCGCACAGCTCTCGTCCACTTCACCCTCCGGCAGCGCACCCGACTGGCCGCGATGCGTTCACGCGACGGGGTGCTGGTGATCCAGACGCTGCTGTGGCCGGACGAGGTACGCGCCGCCGAGTTCTCCTCACTCGACGGCGTCGACAAGCCGAAGGCGAAGGAACTCGCGATGGCCGAAACGCTCGTCGACAGCATGGCCGACGACTTCGACCCCACCGAATTCACCGACGACTACCAGGTGCAGTTGCGTGAACTGCTCGACGAGATGATCGAGTCCGGCGGCAAGAAGGTCATCCCCGTCGCCGAGGTCGAGAAGAGCGGCGAGGACGCCGAAGTGGTCGATCTCGTGGCCGCACTGCAGCGCAGCGTCGACGCCGCCGGGAAGAAGGCCGCACCCGCCGAGAAGAAGCCTGCGAAGAAGGCCCCGGCCAAAACCGCGGCGAAGAAGGCCACCTCCAAGTCGTCCACCTCGGAACGCAAGCGCGCCTGAACCGACACGGAGGGGGGGGGGGGGGGGGGTTATGGGGGGCCCCCCCCCGGGGGCCAGGGGGGGGGGGGAGGGCGGGGAAAACACCCCCCGCCCCACCCACCG
>NZ_JBHWUE010000072.1:0-49029 GCF_042738615.1 Rhodococcus sp. NPDC059968 | reverse complement strand
CGGTCATCATTCAGCAAAATCACTCAAGGCGATGATCTATCTCAATCTCGGCGGAATCGAGGTAAGACTGCCCACACAAACGTAAGGAGGGGCACGTATATTCGAACGACCTTGGGGGAGGTTGGTTGTGGGGGCAATGCTTCTCGAGGAATTGCGAACATTCACGGCGCGACTGCAATGCGCCGATGCGGCAAGTGGAGATCCGGGACTGGGCATCGATCTGCTCGATGCAATCGAGACGTTGAAGTCGGTCGGGTGTGCGGTACAGGCGGTGATCACCGACGATGTCGCGACGAGTATCCGAGAGGACCGCAAGGTTCGGAAGCTTCCGCGATCCGAGTGGGGTCGGGGCATCGCCTCGCAGATTGCGTTGGCGCGCAGGGAGTCTCCGAATCGGGGTGGGCGGCATCTGGGTTTCGCGCAGGCTCTGGTGCACGAGATGCCCCACACCCTGGCCATGCTGCAGACCGGTCGGCTGAATGAATGGCGAGCCACTCTGTTGGTGCGGGAGACAGCGTGCCCGTCGGCGGCCGATCGGGGCATCGTGGATCGCCGGTTGTGTTCGGACCCAGGCACACTCGACGGGGTCGGCGACCGCGGTCTGATCGCACGAGCGAAAGCGTTGGCGGTGGAACTCGACGCCGCAGCGGTCGTGGCCCGGCACCGCAAGGCCGCGTCCGAACGACGGGTCACGACACGCCCCGCGCCGGATTCGATGGCCTATCTGAGCGTGCTGATGCCGGTGGAACAGGCGGTGTGCCTGCAGGCGACCCTGGGCCGGGATGCGGACAGTCTCATCGCCACCGGGAACGGCGGTGGCCGCACCCGCAATCAGCTGATGGTGGACTTGTTGTTCGCACGCGGCACCGGAGCCGAAGTGGCGTCGGGTATTCCGGTGACGGTGAACCTCGTGCTCTCCGACGAAACGTTGCTGACCGGCGGGCACGAGGCAGCGCAGCTGCAGGGTTTCGGGCCGGTGCCGGCGGGGATTGCGCGGCAGCTGGTGGCCGACTCTCTGAATGCGGATGCGGAGACGTCGTTGCAGCGGGTGTATGCCTGCCCGCAGTCAGGGGCGTTGACCGCGATGGAATCCCAATCTCGGACGTTCCCGAAAAGCCTGCGAAAGCTGATTGACCTCAGGGATCGCACGTGCCGCACCCCGTGGTGTGACGCCCCGATCCGGCACCACGACCACATCCGCTCACACGGCAAGTCCGGTGCCACCAGCGCGGACAACGGGTCCGGGCTCTGCGAGGCGTGCAACTACGCGAAAGAAGGCGACGGCTGGGCGGCCCGCCCAGTGCACAGACCCGGCCGCACCCACCTCATCGACCTCGGCACCCCGACCGGACACCACTACCGATCGGCGGCACCACCGTTGCCGGCCCCCGCGCGACAGTCGGAAGTCGAGACGGTGCTGATCGCGCACTCGCGCGCGTCATGACTACGACGATGCATCGGCCGGCCGCGGCGGAGACCAGCGGCCACAGGGACTTGCCGAATCAGCTTCGTGAACGCCCGGCAAGTGCCAGGCTTGATGCTATGGACAGCATCAACTCGATGGGTGATCGGTAATGGCCCGCCCGGTACGCGTCGTCGTGCTCGGCGCCGGCTCGTGGGGAACGACGGTGGCAGGTCTCGCCGCCCACAACACACCGACCCTGCTGTGGGCGCGGAACTCGGATACGGCCGACGAGATCAACAACGAGCACCGCAACTCTCGCTACCTCGGCGACCGCCCGCTCCCCGACTCCATGCGCTCCACAGCCGACGTGGTCGAAGCGGCCCGGGAAGCCGACGTTCTCGTGGTCGGGGTGCCGTCGCACGCGGTCCGCAGCACGCTCGCTCAGATCGCCAACGAGGTGCGGGCGTGGGTGCCGGTGCTGTCGCTGGCGAAGGGGCTGGAGCCGGGAACGCGGCTGCGTCCCACCGAGGTGATCGCGGAGTGCCTGCCCGGGCATCCGGTGGGGCTTCTCGCGGGCCCGAACATTGCGCGGGAGATCGTCGACGGACTTGCCGCGGCATCGGTCGTCGCCACCCAGGACGTCCGGGTGGCCACCGCGTTGCAGCCGTTGTTCGCGTCCGCCGTGTTCCGGGTGTATCGGAACACCGATGTGCTGGGCTGCGAACTCGGCGGCGTGCTGAAGAACATTGTGGCTATCGCGTCGGGGATGGCCGACGGACTGGACGTCGGCGACAACACGCGCGCGATGGTCCTGGCACGAGGGTTGGCCGAGATGACCCGGCTGGGTGAGGCGATGGGCGCGAACCCGCGGACGTTCGCGGGACTCACCGGGGTCGGAGACCTGATCGCCACCTGTATGAGCCCGAGTTCGCGCAACCGGCGCGTGGGCGAGTACATCGCCCGCGGCATGACGGTCGACGAGGCGGTCGCCAAGCTGGGGCAGGTGGCCGAGGGCGTGAAGACCGCCCCCACCGTGATGGAGCTGGCCCGCGACTACAACGTGGACATGCCCATCGCCGCCGAGGTCGAGGCGGTGGTCGCGGGGCGGCAGACGCCGGAAGGCGCCTATCGTGGCCTGCGGAAAGTCGCTGCCGGCGGAGAGCACGAGGTGGCGTGACCGCACAACTGCAACCGGCAGTAGCACTATCTAGACGTTTCTAAGCAATCTCCTAGAAAACTGGGGCAGACTCCTGAGTGGAGGCACTCCAGCAAGCAGCGTCGTGCGGGGACGTATGCGTGAGAGAAGTCAGCGATGAGTTCACCGACCTCGGTTGGTCCCGGAGACTCGTCGGCGCGCGCGTTCCCACTGTCACCCGCGCAAACGGGGATGTGGCTCGCGCAGCACGTCGACCCCACGGTTCCGGTGTCGGTCGCCCAGTACGTCGACATCCGCGGCGACCTCGACCGGAACGTCCTGACGTCGGCGTGTGTCCGAGCGGCGGCCGAGTTCGAGTCGTTCTTCCTGCAGATCTCCGAGGTCGACGAACAGCCGCTGCAATGGGTGGAACCGAGCCTGGACGCTCCCGTCGGCTACCTCGACTTCCGGGACACACCGGACCCCGAGGTGTCGGCGCACGCATGGATGCGCACCGAGACCGCCGATCCGATCGACATCCAGCGTGACCGCCTCACCGTCTCGTTCCTTCTCCACGTCGGACACGACCGCTACTTCTGGTATTCGCGCGCCCACCACATCGCGATGGACGGTTTCGGGTCCGTCACGATGCTCTACCGGATCGCCGCGCTCTACACCGCCGCGGTGCACGGACTGCCGCCACCCGCGAGCAGGCCCGTCGGTCTTCGGCGCCTCCACGAACTCGAGACCGACTACCGCAACTCCGCCCGCCGGGAGTCCGACCGGGACTACTGGACCGAGACGATGCGTGGTGTCACCCACGCAAGCACCCTCGCGCGTGGGTCCGCGCCGGCGACCGCGGGTTCCCGGGACGTCACCGGAACGTTGACCACCGACACCGTCGATCAACTCGAGAAATGCGCGGCAGCGCACGGCGTCAATCCGGCGACGCTCACCGTCTGCGCGGTCGCCGGCTATCTGGCGCGAATGACCGGCGAGGACGACGTCACGCTCAGCCTCCCGGTGTCGGCGCGCACGACGGCGGCGTTGCGTCGGTCCGGCGGGATGCTGTCCAATGTGGTGCCGCTGCGCATCACGTCCGCGGGGACGGGGATGATCGGCGATCTGGTGTCCCGCACGCGCCTCGTGATGTCGGGCGCCCTACGACATCAGCGGTACCGGCACGAGGACATCCGCGCAGACCTGGGACGGGCGCTGTCCGGGCCGCGACTGTTCGGCCCCGCCGTCAACATCATGCTGTTCCCCGAGGAGTTCGAACTCGGTTCGCTGCGGAGCCAATTGCATGTGCTGTCTTCGGGTCCGATCGAAGACCTCCTGGTGAACCTGTACCGGTACGGTCCCCGCGGACGCGTGCACCTCGATTTCAAGGCGAACCCGCGACTGTATTCGCAGGACGAGCTGGAGGGGCATCACACGAGATTCCTGCGGTACTTCCGGCAGTTCCTCGACGCCGGTGCCGCCCACCCGATCGGTGAACTCCCGGTCCTCACGGAGAACGAAACCGTGGCGCTGGTCCCCTTCCCCGGACCTCCCGACAGCGTGCCCGTCACGCTCGCCGACGTGTTCCGCGCTTCCGCCGCACAGCATCCGGACGCGCCCGCCGTCGTCAGCGCCGGCCGCGAGATCACCCACCGCGAACTCGACGGGCGATCGGATCGGGTCGCTGCATTGCTGGCACGGTCCGGCGTCGGGTCCGGCGACATCGTCGCGGTGGCTCTGCCTCGGTCCCCCGACTACGTCTGCGCGGTCTGGGCCGTCGCGAAGGCGGGGGCCGCATTTCTGCCGGTGGACCCGAATTATCCGGTCGCCCGCGTTCAGCACATGCTCGACGACTCCCGCGCGGCAGTCGGGTTGACCTGCGCGGAGTACGCGAACACATTGCCGGGCAGCACCGAGTGGTTACTTCTCGACGAGGCAGGAAGCTCGGGAGTCCACGATTTCCCCACGCCGACAATCCGACTCGACGACGCTGCCTACCTCATCTACACGTCCGGATCGACCGGAGTTCCCAAGGGAGTCGTGGTCACCCACCGCGGAATCGCCAATCTGGTCTCCGCGCAGCGCACCCGACTCGGCCTCGACGGCGCGGCGAGGGTTCTGCATGTCGCGTCGCCGAGCTTCGACGCCTCCCTCTTCGAGATGCTGATGGCCTTCGGCTCCGGTGCTGCGCTCGTCCTCGCCCCACCCTCTACATTCAGTGGACCCCCTCTGGCGCAGCTGATGACCACCGAACGCGTCACCCACGCGGTGATCACCCCGTCGGTCCTGGTGTCGATGGAACCCGGCGAGGTCGGAGGTCTGCGCACCCTCGTCGTCGCCGGTGAGAAGTGTCCACCGGAGCTGTTGTCTCGGTGGGCCTCCCGATGCCGAATGATCGACGCGTACGGTCCGGCGGAGACCACCGTCATGGCGACCGCCAGCGAGCCCCTCGTCGAGCCCGGACCGGTCACCATCGGCCGGCCGATCGACGGAACGAGGGCCGTGGTCCTCGATCACCGGCTCCGCCCGGTCCCGGTCGGAGTGGTCGGCGAGTTGTACGTCGCGGGGACCGCCCTTGCCCGCGGGTACCACCGCAACGCCCGGCAGACGTCGGAACGGTTCGTCGCCGATCCGTTCGGACCACCGGGCACCCGCATGTACCGCACCGGCGACACGGTCCGCTGGACCCGCGACCACGACCTCGAGTACCTCGGGCGCAGCGACGAACAGGTGAACCTGCGGGGTCTGCGCGTCGAACCCGGCGAGATCGACGCGACACTCCGCCGGCATCCGACGGTTCGATTCGCCGTCACCGTGATTCGCTCGCAGGCGGCCGGCGATCAGCTCGTGTCGTATGTGGTGGGCGCCGACACCGTGACCGAGGCGGAGTTGCTGTCGTTCCTCACCGCCGAACTGCCCCCGCATCTCGTGCCGGCAGCCGTCGTGGTGCTCCCCCACATTCCGTTGACCCCGTCCGGCAAGCTGGACCGCACTGCTCTCCCCGAGCACGGCCTCCGGTCACGTTCCAAGTCCGCCCCCCACAGTGAGCGCGAACAGACACTCCATGCCCTCTACGCCGACATCCTCGGGACGTCCGATTTCGGTGTGGACGACTCGTTCTTCGCGCTCGGCGGCGACAGCATCATGGCGATCCAATTGGCCTCGCGGGCAAGGATTGCGGGAATCCCGTTCACTCCGCGCGATGTATTCGAGCAGCGAACGATCTCCCGACTCGGCCAAGTCGCAGGAAATGACGTCGACAGACCCGCCCTCGCGGAACTTCCCGGCGGCGGGATCGGCGACATGCCGCTCACCCCGGCCGCCCGATTCCTCCTCGACAGGGCCCGCGTCATCGATCGGTACGCACAGGCCGTGGTCCTCGAACTGCCACGCGCTATGGATCCCGACAAGCTGGACAGGGTGATCGGCGCCGTCGTCGATCGGCACGACGCACTGCGGGCGCGCCTCGTCCGCGGCTCGGACGGGACGGCGTTTCTCTCCGTGAGTCCGGCAGGCGCACCGTTGCCGGCGGGCACGATCGTGCGGGTTCCGCTACCCGCCCACGCCGACCCGGCGCAGCGTACGCGGGACGAGCATGAGGCCGCGACCCGACGGTTGAATCCTGCTGCGGGCGTGATGATGCAGTGCGTCTGGCTCGATCCCGGGCCGGACGACACCACCCGCCGCGGGCGGCTCCTCATCGTCGCCCATCACCTGGTGATCGACGGGGTGTCATGGCGAATCCTGATCGGCGATCTCGCCGCAGCGTGGGTGCACGTGGAGGCGGGGGTACCGCCCACTCTGGCACCGATCGGCACCTCCCTGCGCCGGTGGTCGCACGGCCTGATCGAGGAGGCACAGCGGCCCGGCCGCAGGTCCGAGCTGTCGTTCTGGCGTGCGATGACCGCTGGCGAGGATTCGCCACTCGGCACCCGACCACTCGACGCGCGGCGTGACGTGAATTCCACCGTGGAGCGGATCCACACGGAAGCGTCTGCGGCCGTCACGCACTCGTTGCTCACCGACCTCACGGCCGCCTTCCGGTGCGAGGTCAACGACGCACTGCTCACCGCGCTCACCCTCGCTCTCGCGCAGTGGCAACGCCGCCGGGGACGACCGGCCACCGCGCCGGTGATCCGGCTCGAGGGGCACGGCCGCGAGGAAGCGGTGCTCGCCGGCGCCGACCTCTCCCGCACAGTCGGGTGGTTCACCAGCATTTTCCCGATCCGCCTCGACCTCGGGGACGTCGATCTGGACGAGGCGTTCGCGGGCGGCCGCTCCGCGAGCGCCGCAATCAAATTGGTCAAAGAACAGTTGCGTGCGGTGCCCGACAAGGGCATCGGTTACGGGCTGTTGCAGTATCCGGGGGACGGCATCGGCCAGATCGCCTTCAACTATCTCGGTCGGCTCGATACCGCGGATACCGAACGCGATTGGTGCCCGGCGCGGGACGGCACGGCCATGTTTTCGTCGGCCGAACCGTCGATGCCGGCCACCGCGCTGATCGACATCACCGCCTTCGCCACCCACGGCGTCCTCGACGCCACCTTCGCATACCCGACTGGTGCGATTGCGTCCGAGGACGTGAAGGCGCTGGCCGATCTGTGGGAGCAGGCGCTGACAGCCCTCGCCGCGGTGGCGCGTTCTCCGCACGCCGGTGGGCTCACCCCGTCCGATCTGCCGCTCGTCGCGGTGGATCGGAACGACATCGACGAGTGGGAGCGGGACCATCCGGGTCTGCTCGACGTGTGGCCGCTGTCGCCGTTGCAGTCGGGCCTGCTGTTTCACGCGGCGCTCGCCGGCACGGGTGCCGATCCGTATGCGATGCAGGTGATCCTGGCCCTGTCCGGACACCTCGATCAGGATCGACTCCGGCGCGCGTGCATCGCAGTCCTCGCGGGGCATGCGAACCTGCGTACCGCATTCGTGCGCGACGGTCGCGGCGTCCCGGTGCAACTCGTGCTCGACGACGTGCCGCTGCGGTGGCGGCACGTCGACCTTATCGCCGACGACACGGCCGATGTTGCCGAGGAGATCCTGCTCGACGACCGCACCACCCGCTTCGAGATGTCTGCCCCACCGCTGATTCGGTTCACCCTGCTGACGCGAGGCCCGAACCGCACCGAACTGGCGATCACCGCCCATCACATCGTGCTGGACGGCTGGTCCATGCCGTTGCTGGTCCGCGAACTCTTCACCGCCTACCAACGCGTCGACGTCCGCACCGAGTCGCCGGATTCGAGCCCGTACCGCAACTTCCTGGAACGGCTGGCAGCGAGGGACACCGAGGCCTCGGTGCGGGCGTGGGCCGCGGCTCTCGAGGGCATCACCGAGGCCGCTGCCCCGGCCGAGCCCACCCCCGGCACGTCCGAGGCGGTGCTGGAGCTGAGCGAGGAGGACACCCGGTCGCTGACGGCCCGCGCGGCCGAACTCGGCGTCACGCTGAGCACGATCGTGCAGGCAGCCTGGGGAATTGTCCTCGGGCAGGCGACCGCCCGGGACGACGTCGTGATCGGCGCAACCGTGTCCGGCAGGCCCGCGGACCTCGCAGGAGTGGAGAGTGCGGTGGGATTGTTCGTCAACACCGTGCCCGTGCGGATCCCGCTGGACCCCGATATCGACGCTGCCACACTGCTCACCCGCCTGCAGGCCGACCACGTGCACCTCCTCGACCATCACCATCTGGGCCTCGCGGACATCCAGCGGGCCGTCGGCGTGGCGCCGCTGTTCGACACACTGGTCGCGTTCGAGTCGTACCCCGTGGACCGCACCGCGCTGCCGGAACCTGTCGACGGACTCACCCTGGACGGGGTCCGCGCACACGATGCGTCGCACTACGCCGTGACGCTCGCGGTGACGGTGTCCCGGACCTTGCGGCTGACCGCGAAGTGCAGGTCATTTCGCTACGACGGAAAAGCACTGCTCGCGCGGGCCGGCCGCGTCCTGGACTGGATCGGCAGGGATCCCTACCTGGAAATCGGCAAGTACGACCTTCTCGGCGAGGTGGAAAAGGAAAAAGTTCTGCACACCTGGAACGCGACGGACGCACCGGTGCCCTCGCAGACCCTGGTGGACCTGCTCGACGCGCAGGTCGAGCGCTCCCCCCGGGCCGTGGCGGTGGTCTTCGGCCCGGATCGACTGACGTACGCGGAGTTCGACGCACGGGTGAATCGGCTCGCCCGGTATCTCGTGGCGAAGGGCGTCGGACCGGAAACCGTCGTCGGTGTCGCGGTTCCCCGCTCGATCGAGCTTCTCGTCGCACTGCACGCGGTACTGAAGGCCGGCGGTGCGTACTTGCCCGTGGACCCCGAGCACCCGCTCGGGCGCACCGCACTCGTCATCGACTCGGCCGCACCCGCGCTGGTCCTCATGTCCGGTTCCCGGAATCGCGCGGTCCCGGACGGAGTCGCCGTCGTGGATCTCGACCTGCTGGACGTCACCGGGTACGACCCGCGGCCGATCACGGATTCCGAGAGACGCGCACCGCTACATCCGGCGAACGCCGCGTATGTCATCTACACGTCCGGTTCGACCGGCCGGCCCAAGGGCGTGACGGTGACCCACGAGATGATGGTGAACCAGTTTCGCTGGGCGCAGACGCTGACGCCGCTCGACGGTTCCGATGCGGTACTGCACAAGACGCCTCTCACGTTCGATATTTCCGCGTGGGAACTGCTGTGGCCCTTGCACACCGGCGCACGGGTGGTGATCACCGAACCCGACGGCCACCGCGACCCCCGCTACCTTGCGCGGATCGTCGCGCAGGAATCGATCACAACTCTTCACGTCGTACCGTCGATGCTCGACGCCTTCCTGGACCAGTGCGGGCCGCGGGCACTCTCGACCCTGCGCCGCGTGTACTCGGCGGGTGAACCGCTGTCCGTGGCGACGGCATCGCGATTCGAGGAACGCTGCCCCGCCGCGCTGTTCAACTGGTACGGCCCCTGTGAGGCGGCCGCGGCGACCTCGCAGCCGGTGGACGGCAACGAGTTCGGCAGTTCGGTCGCCATTGGCCGTCCCATTTACAACATACGTACGTATGTACTCGATAGCCGACTCCGACCGGTGCCGGTCGGGACGAAGGGCGAGTTGTACCTTGCCGGTGCGTACTTGGCGCGCGGGTATGCCGGACGTCCCGACCTGACCGCCGGACGCTTCGTCGCCGATCCCTTCGGCGGACCGGGCGGGCGGATGTACCGCACCGGCGACGGGGTGCGGTGGAACGAGGCGGGCAGGCTCGAGTATCTCGGGCGCACCGACTTCCAGATCAAGCTCCGCGGCCAACGCATCGAACCCGGCGAGATCGAGTCCGCACTCACGTCCGACCCGGCGGTGACACACGCAGCAGTCACGGTGCACCGTGACCCGACGGCGGGAGATCGGCTGATCGCCTATGTCGTGACCGCGGACGGTGTGCCGCCGGACGAGAGCCGGATCGTCGACCGCCTCGCCGGTCTGCTCCCGGCCTACATGATTCCCTCCGCCGTCGTTCCGCTCCCGGCACTGCCACTCACGGCCAGTGGAAAGCTGGATCGCGCCGCCCTACCGGTACCGGCCTCCGCGAGGTCCGCATCCGATCCGCCCGCCACCCCCACCGAGGACGTGGTCGCGTTCGTGTTCGCGGAGGTGACCGGCACCGGTCGGGTGGGCAGGACCGACAAGTTCTTTGCGGCGGGGGGAAACTCGCTGACCGCGGCGCAGGCCGTCGCCCGCGTCGGAGCGGCGCTGGGAACCTCCGTCGGCATCCGCGAACTGTTCGACCACCCGACCGTCGCGGAACTGTCGGAGTATCTCGCGAAACGAACGCACGAGACCGAGCAGGCGCCCCTGGTCCGCCACGCCCCGGCCGCCCACGTGCCGCTGTCCCTCGCCCAGCAGCGTGTGTGGTTCCTGAACCTTCTCGACGGACGCTCGGCCACCGACAGCATTCCCGTCGCGCTCCGCCTCACCGGCACGCTCGACGAATCGGCACTGTGTGCGGCGGTGGGTGACGTGATCGAACGGCACGAACCCCTGCGGACCGTCTATCCCGAGCACGACGGGGTCCCCTGCCAACACGTTCTCTCCGCCTCCGCCGTGCCGCCGTGCACGGTGCGGAGAACGACGGACCCGCTCGGCCGGGTACGCGACCTGCTGTCGGAGGGATTCGACCTCACCGCCGAACCCCCGGTTCGCTTCGAACTTCTCGCGGTCAGCGCCGACGAGTGGGTGCTGGCCCTCGTCGTCCATCACATCAGTGCCGACGGGTTCTCGCTGGGACCGCTCGCCCGGGATGTGATGGCGGCGTATCGCGCTCGGGCGCACGGTGACTCTCCGGTCTTGACGCCCCTCCCCGTCCGGTACGCGGACTACGCCCTCTGGCAGCGTGACCTGCAGGACGGGCAGCGGGGACTGGCGTATTGGACGCAGACCCTGTCCGGGTTGCCCGAGCTGCTCCCCCTACCGTTCGACCGCGCGCGCCCGCCCGTCGCGACACACCGCGGCGCGAACGTCGAGTTCAGTCTCGACACCGAGATTCACCGGCGGATCCGTGCTCTCGCGCGCACTCACGACGCCACTCCGTTCATGGTGGTGCACGCGGCGCTGGCCGTCCTCGCGGCCAGACTCGGCAACATGTCGGACATCGTCGTCGGCACGCCGATCGCGGGACGCGGGCCCCGCGCAGTCGACGACCTCGTCGGGATGTTCGTCAACACACTGGTGCTTCGGACAGACGTCCCGCTGCACGCCACGTTCGCCGAAACACTCACCCGCGTGCGGGACGTCGATCTCGCCGCGTACTCCCACGCGGACGTCTCGTTCGAGGAAGTCGTGGAGGCGGTCGCACCCGCCCGGTCCCGCAGTCGCAATCCGCTGTTCCAGCTGGCGCTCGCCTATCACAACACGGTGCCGGTCGTGATCGACCTGCCGGAGGTCTCCGCCGAAATCGTCGAGATCGAGACGCACACCGCGAAATTCGACCTCCAGCTCACGGTCACCGAATTCGTCGGCGACGCAGGCGGCCCGGGACCACTGTCGTGCGTCTTCACGTACGCCACCGATCTGTTCGACGACGCCACGGTCTCGGGATTCGCAGACCGGTTCCAGCGTATTCTGCGGGCCGCGCTCGCACACCCGACCGTCGTGATCGGCGACATCGACCTCCTCGACCGCGAGGAGGAACAGGCGCGGCACGACGGCCCGCCGTCGTTGCCGCAACGGACACTTCCCGACCTGCTCTCCGCGGCAGTCGCATCGAATCCGGACGGGCCTGCGCTGACGTCGGACGGCCGGTCGATGACGTATCGCGAACTCGACGCCGAGTCGAATCGGCTCGCCCGCGCCCTGATGCGGCGCGGGGTGGGACCCGAGTCACTCGTGGCCCTCGGCGTGCCGCGGTCCGTCCTGTCCGTCGTCTCCGTGTGGGCCGTCGCGAAGACGGGTGCCGCCTTCGTGCCCGTCGACCCGCGCTACCCCACCGCGCGGGTCCAGTATCTGATGGACGACTCCGGCGCCGCCTTCGGACTGACCGCCGTTGCGGACCGCGAGGCCCTGCCGGACGGTACGGACTGGCTGTTGCTCGACGACCCGGACTTCCGAACCGAATGTCGCGGTTACTCTTCGGCCCCGGTCACCGATGCCGAACGTGTGCGGCCGCTGGATGCGCGCCACCCGGCGTACGTGATCTACACGTCCGGTTCGACGGGAAATCCCAAGGGAGTGGTGGTGACCCACACCGGTCTCGCCGACTTCACGGCGGAACAGCGTGATCGGTATTCGGTGACGGCGTCGTCGCGTACGCTGCACGCTTCGTCTCCCAGCTTCGACGGCGCGGTGCTGGAGATCCTGCTCGCGCTCGGTGCGGGCGCCTGCATGGTGCTCGCACCACCGACGGTCCAGGGCGACGATCAACTCACGGACCTGCTGGCCCGCGAGCGGGTCAGCCACGTGTTCAGTACGCCGACGGTTCTGGCGACGGTCGACCCGCGCGGCCTGCACGACCTCCGCGCCGTCGTGGTGGGCGGCGAACCCTGCCCATCGCAACTCATGGCGGTGTGGGCGCAGCAGCAGATCGCTGTCTACAACGGATATGGACCGACCGAGACGACGGTCATGACGAGTATCAGTGATCCCTTGGCGGCCGGCGGGCCGGTCACCATCGGCCGTCCGATCCGCGGTGCCGCCGTACTCCTGCTGGATTCACGTCTGCACCCGGTTCCGACTGGAGTCGCCGGCGAACTCTACATCTGCGGGCCCGGTGTAGCCCGCGGCTACCATCGCAGGCCCGCGCTGACCGCCGCACGCTTCGTCGCCTCCCCGTTCGGCGGCTCCGGAAAGCGGATGTACCGGACGGGCGACGTCGGCCGTTGGCGCCGCGACGGGTCGATCGAGTACCTGCACCGCAACGACTCGCAGATCGAACTGCGCGGCGTCCGAATCGAACTCGGCGAGATCGACGCGACCCTCCTCACCCATCCGGCCGTGAGATTCGCGGCGACGGATGTGCGTGAACTGCGGGACGGCGTCGACGCACTCGTGTCGTACGTCCTCCCGGCACGCAGCGAGACGATCGATCCGGATCAACTGATCCGCTATGCGGCGACGCGCCTGCCGACGCCGCTGGTGCCCGCGATCGTGCTCGTTCTGGACGCCGTACCGCTCACCGTCAATGGGAAACTGGACCGCTCGGCGCTGCCCGACCCTGTTCCCGCGGCGACCGAGTTCGAGGCCCCGCACACGCCCGCCGAACGGGTGGTGGCCACAGTGTTCGCCGAGGTGCTCGGAATCGACCTCGTGGGGCGGGACGAGAACTTCTTCGCCCTGGGCGGTAGTTCCCTGTCCGCCACCCGTGCCGCGTCCCGAATCGGTGCCGCACTGGAGACGACGGTGCCGGTGCGCGCACTGTTCGACACGCCGACGGTCTCGGCGCTCGCGGCGTTCGTCACCGAGCAGACCGACGGCGCGACGCACGTCGCCCTGACCGTGCGTCCACGCCCGGCCCGCGTGCCGCTGTCGCCGGCGCAGCAACGACTGTGGTTCCTCGCCCGCCTCGCCCCCGGCTCCCCAGAATACAACATCCCGATGGCGTTGCGGCTGAGCGGGACACTCGATGTCGCCGCTCTCACCGCGGCCGTCGCGGACGTGGTCGGCCGTCACGAACCGCTGCGCACCCTGTATCCCGACACTGACGGCGTCGCGTACCAGCAGTTGGTCCCGGTGTCGCGGGCCGCTCCCACTCTCCGGCCGATACCCGTGTCCCACGGTGACGTTGCCGCGCGGGTTGCGACGTTCGCGTCGAAGGGTTTCGCCCTGGGCGCTGAACCGCCGATACGTGCCAGGCTGTTCGCCCCGGCCCCCGACGAGTGGGTGCTCGCGGTCATGGTCCATCACATCAGCACGGACGGATTCTCGGTGCCGCTGCTCGTCCGCGATCTGATGACCGCCTACGAGGCGCGGGTCTCGGGCGAGGCGCCGCGGTGGGCCGATCTTCCCGTCCAGTACACGGACTACACCCTGTGGCAGCACGAGCTGCTGGGCGACCGCGACGACCCACAGTCCGTTGCCGCGCAGCAACTGTCTTATTGGAAAGACACGTTGACGGGTGCGCCGGAACAGCTGTCCCTCCCCGCAGACCGGCCACATCCCGCCATCGCGTCGCACCGCGGCGGCACAGTCGAATTCGCGCTCGACGACGAGCTCTACCGTGCGGTCGAGCACACCGCGACGGCCCGGGCCGTCACCCCGTTCATGGTCGTGCACGCGGTGTTCGCGGTGCTGCTCGCGAGGCTCAGCGGGTCCACCGACATCGTGATCGGCACTCCCGTCGCGGGACGCGGGGATCAGGCCCTCGACGAACTGGTAGGCATGTTCGTCAACAACCTGGTCCTGCGCACCGAGGTGATTCCCGCGGAAAGCTTCGCGGAACTGCTCGGCCGCGTGCGGGAGGACGACCTGGACGCGTTCGCGCACTCCACCGTTCCGTTCGAGACCGTGGTCGAGGTGCTCGATCCCGCCCGGTCACGCGCACGCAATCCGCTGTTCCAGGTGGCCCTGGCGTTTCAGAACCTCGACCACACCCCGCTCACCCTGCCCGGACTGCGGGTGTCGGCGATGACTCCCCCTACCCGGTCGGCCCGATTCGACCTGCAACTCACCGTGACCGCCGATCCGGACCCGACGACGGAACACACCCGGCGTGCGGCGGTGTTCACGTACGCCACCGATCTGTTCGACCACCACACGGTCGCGGACATCGGCGAACGTTTCGTCCGGACGTTGAACGAGGCGGTCACACAACCGGATACGGCCGTCGGCGACCTCGCCCTCCTCGATCCGGACCCGGACGTCCCCACCGCGGCGCCGTCCTCCGGTGCGACCCTCGTCGATCTGTTCGAGCGGCAGGTCGCCACGTCGCCCGATGCGACCGCCGTCGTCTCCGGCGACCGGGCACTCACCTACCGTGAACTCGACGAGCAGGTCAATCGACTGGCGCGGCACCTGATCGGCGCCGGCGTCGGCCCGGAGTCCATGGTGGGATTGGCGATTCGCCGCTCCGTCGACCTCCTCGTCGGAATGTATGCCGTCGCGAAGGCGGGAGCAGCGTACGTGCCGATCGACCCCGATCAGCCCGCGCAGCGCAATGCCCAGGTCATCCGGTCCTCGGACGCATGTGTGGTCCTCACCACCGAGCGCGATCGGTTCGACCTCTCCGACGTCCTGCCCGCGGAGACACAGCTCTTCGTCGTCGACCGTGTGGACCTCTCCGGTGTCGATCCGTCGCCGATCTCCGACCTCGACCGTCACGCTCCCCTGCGGGCGCAGCACCCCGCGTACGTGATCCACACGTCGGGATCGACGGGCACCCCCAAAGGTGTCGTCGTGACCCATGCGGCCGTCGTCAGCTTCCTGCGCTGGCGCCAGGACACCGACCCGCTCGGCGCGGACGACACGGTGATGCTCAAGTTGCAGTACACGTTCGACGCGTCGGTCCGCGAGTTCTGGTGGCCGCTGATCGCCGGTGCGCGGCTGGTGATCTCTCGACCGGACGGCCACCGCGACCCGCGACATCTCGCCGAGCTGATCGGACGGCACCGGGTGACCGCAGGATACTTCCTTCCCCTGATGCTGGCCGAGATCCTGGCGATCCCCGACGCGGACCTGACGTCACTGCGACAGGTGTCCTGCGGCGGGGAGGTCCTGCCGCCCGGTACGGCACACAGTTTCCACGCGCGGTGCCCGGGTGCCGTGCTGTACAACGAATACGGTCCGACCGAGACGGCGGTCGCCGTGACCCGTACGGTCGTCGGCACCGTGGACGCGACCGTCCCGATCGGCGTGCCGCAGAACGGCGTCGGCGTGCTCGTGCTGGATTCGCGGCTGCATCCGGTGCCCGTCGGCGTTCCGGGTGAGCTCTACCTCGCTGGCGCCCAGTTGGCGCGCGGCTATCTCGGGCGGCCGGGGGTGACGGCCTCCCGATTCCCGGCGAATCCGTGGGGATCGCCCGGTCAGCGGATGTACCGGACCGGCGACGTGGTGAGTCGTCGGAGGGACGGCACGATCGACTACCTCGGCCGGCGCGATCTCCAGGTGAAGATCCGCGGCCAGCGCGTCGAACTCGAGGAGATCGAGACGGCGCTGCGACGCCATGCCGCCGTCGCGCACTCCGCGGCGGCCGTGTACGAATCGCCCGGCACCGGCGTCCGGCTGGTCGGCTACGTCGTGCCGCGTCCGGGCATGGCGGTGGACACCCGTGCCGTGTCGGCGGAACTGGCGCTACGACTGCCCCGGTACATGGTGCCCAACCAGATCGTCGTGCTGGGGGCGCTACCGTCGACACCCCACGGCAAGCTGGATCGACGAGCGCTTCCCGATCCGGGCGTGCCACGGGCGCAGCGGTTCCGTCCCCCGACGACCCGCACCGAGAAACTGGTCACCGCGGTGTTCGCGGACGTCCTCGGCACAGGCCTGGTGGGGCTGGACGACAACTTCTTCGAATTGGGCGGCAACTCCCTGTCCGCGACCAGGGCGGCGTCACGACTGCACGCCACGACTCGGGTCGACGTCCGGCTCGAATGGTTCTTCGCCGACGCGACCGCGGAGAGCATCGCCGCGAGAATCTCGTCGAGTTTCGCCGCGGCCTCCGACACCGCCGCCGCGCTGGGTGTGCTGCTGCCGCTGCATCCGGACGGCGGACGGCAGCCGCTCTTCTGCATACATCCGGCCATCGGGCTGGCCTGGTGCTATTCGGGATTGAGTGCGCATCTCGGCCCTGGCCGCCCCGTCTGGGGTGTCCAGTCCCCCGCCGTGACCGTGCCCGGCGAACGGTTCACGTCGATCACACAGCGGGCCCACCGATACGTGGAGGAGATACGCCATGTGCAGCCGCGGGGGCCGTACCACCTGCTCGGGTACTCGGTGGGTGGCGTCATCGCGCACGCGATGGCCGTCGAGTTGCGGTCGCGCGGCGAGAAGGTCGGCGCGCTCGCGATGATCGACAGCTACGCGTCGGCGGAGCGGGACACCCCGGCACCGACACTGCCGGAACTTCTCACGGAATTCGGCGACGGGGCATCGGAGCAGCTCGGGCCGGAGCAGCTGGCCCGGCTGTACGAGGACTACGTCGACGTCGTCGACGCCGCCGCCGACTTCGTGCCGGGACACTTCGACGGCAGCCTGGTGTTCTTCGGCGCGGCCGGGGACGGATCCCAGCCTGTGCCGGCGAGCGTGACGTGGCGGCCGTGGATCGGTGGGGACGTGATCGCCCACACCGTCGACCACCCACACGCGCGGATGACCGACCCGGAGGCGCTGGCCGTCATCGGACCGATACTGGCCGAATACCTCGCGGGCGCCTCAGCCACCGACGGGACGGAGAATCCACCAGGCACCCAGCGCGAGACAGCTCAGCGTCACGAGTAGGGACAGCCCTACCCAGACGATGCCGGGAACGCGGGTGAGTCGCGCCAGCTGATCCGCGTCCGACTCCGGGGCTGCGCCGCGGGCGCGTTGCCGCTGCAGTTCGAGGACCGGGCGCGGCGCGGCGACGAGCATGAACAGGGTGATCAGATACGCCGCGGCCACCTGCTGGTCCTGCGTACCGAACCACACGAGTCCGAACAGGAGCGCCCCGACCACCGTGAGGGAGAACAACCCGTACAGGTTCCGGACGAGGATCAGCATGGCCGCGAGAGCCACGACACCGATCCACAGCACCGCGACCGCGTGCTGCGTGCCCAGCACCCAGGCCGCGCCGAGCCCCAGAACGGCGGGACCCACGTAGCCGGCGAACGTCATGAGGACCACACCCAGCCCGGTCGGTTTGCCGGACGAGATGGCCACACCGGACGTGTCCGAGTGCAGCCGCACCCCCTTCAGCGTTCGCCCGAACAGCAGGGCGACCACCAGATGGGCGCCCTCGTGCACGATGGTCACCACGTTGCGGGTGAGTCGCCAGGCGTGCGGTTCGAGGACGAGTATCACCGCGACCACCGCCGTGACCTGAACGATCCAGGGGTCCGGCGCGGGGCTGACGGCGCTCATGCGCTCCCACAACGATTGCATTCCATTCATCGGCGCCGAGTGTACGGCGACCGGCCGATCGCTCACCCCGGCACTCGACAGGACAATCTTCGGCAATCTAGGCAAATCCGTAGAGAGAGCTAGATTCTGCTAGTCGTTCTGCGCGCGCAGGTACTTGCCGAAGTGCGGCACGGTGAATCCGATCGACCCGCGCTCGGCCGAGTAGATCAGGCCCTTCTTGATCAGCCCGTCCCGCGCCGGTGACAGCGACGCGGGTTTGCGGCCGAGCTCGGAGGCGATCGCCGACGTGGCGACCGGTCCGTCGTCCCCGGAGAGGTCGGCCATCGCCCGCATGTACTCCCGCTCGGCCGGCGTCGCGCGCTCGTACCGTGATCCGAAGAACCCGACCGCGAGTTCCTCCTCCGCGGTCGGCGCGGCGACCCGCACGTCCTCCTCGGTGATCGGGCTGGCCGCGGCCACGTCCCACGTCGCCTTGCCGTAGGCCTGGACGAAATAGGGGTAGCCGTCGGCGGCGGCGTACAACGCGTCGAGCGCCTCGTCCGTGAACTTCACGTCCTCCCGCTCGGCGGGCGCGATCAATGCCCGGTCGGCGGACACCCGGTCCAGCCGGTCGATGCGGTGGTAGCTGAACAGCCGCTCCGAGTAGCTCTTGGACGCCGAGAGCACCGCGGGCAGGTGCGGCAGTCCGGCTCCGACCACGATCAGCGGCGCCGCGTCCTGGCTGAGCTCGTGGCAGGCCCCGCACACCGCCGAGACGTCCGCGGCGCCGAGGTCCTGCATCTCGTCGATGAACAGCGCGATCCCGACCCCGACGTCGCGGGCCAGGGACGACGCGTCGAGCAGCAGTTCCACCAGGTCGATCTCGATGTCCCCGGAATCGGCGCGACCCTTCACCGCGGGGGCGTCGATGCCGGGCTGCCACCGCTCCCGCATGCCCTTGTCGGCCGTCGCACGCAGGGCGAACGATTTCAGGACGCCGAGGAACTCCTCCACCCGGTCGGGGTCGCGATGCGAGCCCGCGATCTCCCGAACCGCCATGTGCAGCGCCGACGACAGCGGCCTCCGCAGATCCTGATCCGGGCGGGCCTCGATCTTCCCCGTTCCCCACCGCCGCGAGATGGCGGCCGACCGCAGGTGGTTCAGCAGGACCGTCTTCCCCACGCCGCGCAGACCTGTCAGCATCACACTGCGTTCCGGTCGAGCGCGCGAGATCCGCTCGAGCACCACGTCGAACGCGTCGAGCTGCCTGGTTCGTCCCGCGAGCTCCGGCGGGCGTTGCCCCGCGCCGGGCGCATAGGGGTTACGGACAGGGTCCATGGCCACGAAGGTAACAACCTCTGTTGCCGAATCTGCGCTCATCTAGCGCGTGTCCTAGATCCCGCTATGAAGTCGTAGCCGGGGTGGTGACTTCCGCACCCTGCGGTGCCTATCGACGATCGCGCGTTCCCCCGAGGCTGGATGCAGCCGCAGGAACAGGGAGAACACCATGATCGAGTTGGACGCCAGAGCCGAGTTGGAACGACTCGCGCCGTACGCCGCGACGGGCGACGAAGACGCCGTCGAAGAGGTTCTCCGCATCGCGCACCCGCTCGTGCACCGCTACTGCACGAGCCGGCTCGAGTCGGTGGATCATCCGCACGCCACCGCGGACGACGTCACCCAGGACGTGTGCCTCGCGTTGATGAGCGCCCTGCGGACGTACGAGAACCAGGGGAAGTCGTTGCTGTCGTTCATCTTCGGCATCGCAGCGCACAAGGTGTCCGACGCGCGGCGCCGCGCCACCCGGTTGTCGGCACCGACCACCGCGCGCGGCGCTGCCGCACATCACGTGGTGGACGTCGAGGACGGCCCCGAGCTGCACGTCCTGCGCCGCGAACTGCGCGGCGAGATGGGGCAGCTCGTCGAGACCCTTCCGGTCCGGCACCAGCAGATCCTCTTCATGCGCGTCATCGTGGGAATGTCGGCCGAGCAGACCGCACGGGTCCTGGACACCACGCCGGGCGCCGTCCGCGTCGCCCAGCACCGGGCACTGAGCCACCTGCGGGCGAGGATCGGGCACGGGCCTGCCCGCTGAGAGTTCCCGCCCCGTCGTTGCCAACTGCGGGGCGGAGTGGTCCGATGGATTCATGAGCGCACCCGACACAGTCCTGGTCGCGATCGGAACGAAGAAGGGCCTGTGGCTGGCCACCAGCCGCGACCGCGCCACCTGGTCGCTGGCTGGCCCGCACTTCCTGATGAACGAGATTCCGAGTATCGGGATCGACACGCGGAGTGGGCGCACCCGGATTCTGGTCGGGGTCCGGTCCGAGCACTGGGGTCCCACCGTCGCACACTCCGACGACCTGGGTGCCACCTGGACCGAACCGGACGACGGCGCCATCCGCTTCGGCGACGGAGACGGCGCCGCGCTCGAGCGGGTGTGGCAGCTCCGGCCCGACACGGACGACCGTCCGGGCGTCGTGTGGGCGGGGTGCGAACCCATCTCGGTGTGGCGGTCGGCCGACGGCGGCGAGCATTTCGACCTCGAACGCGGACTGTGGGACCATCCGCACCGGCCGGAGTGGGGAGCCGGATACGGCGGCGCCGCAGCACATTCCGTCGTACCTCATCCACGGGACGAGAACACGGTGCACGTCGCGATGAGCACCGGCGGTGTCTACCGCACCACGGACGGGGGCGCGACCTGGGAGCCGCGCAACACCGGGATCACGGCGTACTTCCTGCCCGACCCGAACCCGGAGTTCGGCCAGTGCGTCCACAAGATCGCCCGCGACGCCGTCACCCCCGACCGGCTGTACGCCCAGAACCATCACGGCGTCTACCGCTCCGACGACAGCGGCGACACGTGGAAATCGATCGCGGACGGGCTGCCGACGGACTTCGGGTTCGTGATGCTCACCCACCCCCGCCGCGAGGGAACCATCTGGGTCGTTCCGATCGAGGCGGACGGCAAACGGATCCCACCCGACGGCCGGTTGGCCGTCTACCGGAGCGAGGACGCCGGGAACAGCTGGACCCGCCTCGACAGCGGGCTGCCGGAACGCGACTACAACGTGGTGCTCCGCGACGCCGCCGCAGTGGACACCGGAGACCCGGTCGGCGTGTATTTCGGCACGCGCGGCGGCGAGGTCTACGGGAGCGCCGACGAGGGCGCCTCGTTCGGCACGGTCGCGGCGCACCTGCCCGACGTCCTGTGTGTGCGGGCCGCGGCGATCGGATCATGAGCGAGGGCGTGGGCGTGACCGTGCGGGTTCCGCGGGCACTGGCTTCGATCGTCGGCGGGGAACGGTCCGTGCACGTACCCCTCGACTCCGCCTCGACGGTGTCCCACGTGCTCGACGTCCTCGCGGGCGAGTTCCCGATTCTCGGCCGCCGGATTCGCGACGAGACCGGCGCCCTGCGGCGGTACGTCAACGTCTACGTGGACGGCGAGGACGTCCGGCTCCTCGGCGGCGTCGGCACCGCGGTGACGCCCGGGCAGGAACTGCAGATCCTGCAGTCCGTGGCCGGCGGCTGAGCGCGCTATTCGACCAGCTCCATCGCCACTGCCCGGGTAGGGGCTCCGTCGCCGGCCTCCAGGGCGATCGGCAGGAGGCTGAGGAGCGGGTCGGGGAAGTCGATCCGGTCGAGCCGGCACAGATTTTCGCCGATCACTCCGCCGGCGTCCGCGATCAGATGGTGAACCGGGTATCCGGCGTCGATGTGTTCCCCGTCCGGTGTCTCGTCGATGCTCGGGGCATCGAGGCAGAACGTCCGCACTCCCCGGTCGAGCAGCAGTGCGCACGCCGCGGGGTCCAGGAACGGATGCGAGTAGTAGGCATCCGTGCCGTAGTGGCGAGACCACCCGGTATGGAACACGGCGATGTCGCCCGGCGCGACGTCGTCCGCCCGGGACGTGATCAGTTCGCGGGTAATCCGCTGCCGCGCAACGAGCTCGCGCAGGTCGAACACGACGCCTCGGCCGACGAACAGCTCCAGTGCCAGCCGTTCGACGGTCGCGGCCCCCGCCTTCAGATGCGCCGGGGCGTCGACGTGCGTCCCGGACTGCGAACCGATCCTGACGTCCAGCACGTTGTAGCCGTCGCGCTCGAGGGTGCAGTGCCGGATCAGCGTCGGCACCGGATCGCCGGGATACACCTGCATCCCCGGCCCGATGGTGTGTGACAGATCCACGATTCTCCGCACGTGTGGCATCGCTCGATTGTCCGGCCTCGGGGTCACCCGTACCGCGATATGCTCGATGACGAGCGAAGAGGTGGTGGAATGACCGATTTTGACCCGCTCGCCACCCAGCGTGAGTCGGTGTCGAAAACCCTCACCGCCGAGCTGTCCGCAGTCGGTCTCGAGGACGCCAGGGAGATCGGGCACGGTGGGTTCGGGGTGGTCTATCGGTGTGCGCAACCGGAACTCGACCGAACCGTGGCGGTCAAGGTCCTCACCGCGGCGCTCGATGCGGAGAACCTCGAGCGGTTCCTGCGGGAGCAGCGCGCCATGGGCCGGCTGAGCGGCCACCCGCACATCGTCAACATCATGCAGGTCGGAACGACCGACACCGGCCGGCCGTACATCGTGATGCAGTTCCATCCCCACGATTCGCTGGACGCGCAGATCCGCAGGCGCGGGCCCATCCCCTGGAGCGACGCCGCGCGTATCGGGGTGAAACTCGCCGGTGCACTCGAAACCGCGCACCGGGTGGGCATCCTTCACCGGGACGTCAAACCGGGAAACATCCTGCTCACGGAGTACGGCGAACCGCAGCTCACCGATTTCGGGATCGCGCGGATGTCGGGGGCGTTCGAAACGACGGCGGGCACGGTCACCGGCTCCCCCGCATTCACCGCCCCCGAGGTGCTGTCGGGGCGGACCCCGACCGCCGCCTCCGACGTGTACAGCCTCGGCGCGACCCTGTTCAGTGCGATCACCGGGCACGCGGCCTTCGAACGGCACAACGGCGAGGAGGTGATCGCGCAGTTCCTGCGCATCACCACCCAACCCGTCCCGGACCTGCGGAGCGAGGGTTTCCCCGAGGACCTCAGCGCCGTGATCCAGCGGGCGATGTCCGGTAAACCGGAGGATCGCCCCGCGTCCGCCGCCGCGTTCGGAGACGAACTGCGGGAGGTCGAACGCCACCACGGATTGGCCGTGGACGAGATGGCGATGCCCGTCGACGCCGGGGTCCACCACCTCGAGGATTCCGCACCCGGAGCGGTCTCGACCATCTCCGGACCGTTCCGGACCTCCACGACGGGACGGGCGCGATACGCGTCGACGCCGCCGCCCGCGCCGGCCACCCGGTTCCGGCCGCCCGCCGCGACCCGGCAGCTCGTCGAGCGGAACCGGTTGATCGACCTGCTGCGGGCCGGACGCCGACGCCTGTTGACCGTCATCCACGGCCCCACCGGATTCGGCAAGAGCACCCTGGCAGCCCAGTGGCGGAACGTCCTCGCCGACGAGGGTGTGGCAGTCGCATGGCTCACCGTCGACAGCGACGACGACAACGTGGTCTGGTTCGTCGCACACCTCATCGAGGCGATCCGCCGCGTGCGTCCCAACCTGGCCAAGGAACTCGGCCAGGTTCTCGAAGAGCACGACGACGAGGCCGAACGCTACGTGCTCACCTCGCTCGTCAATCAGATCCACGAGAGCGGCGAACGGATCGCCCTGATCATCGACGACTGGCAGCGCGTGTCCGAGCCCGCGACGATCGCCGCCCTGGAGTTCCTCCTCGACAACGGGTGTCACCACCTGCAGGTCGTGGTAACGAGCCGAACCAGGGCCGGGTTGCCGATGAGCCGCATGCGCGTCAAGGACGAACTCGTCGAAATCGACTACTCCGAACTGCGTTTCGACGATTCCGAAGCCCGGTCGTTCCTCGTCGACCTCGGTGGCCTGCCCCTCGACAGCGAGGACGTGACCGAACTCCGCGAATCCACCGATGGGTGGGTGGCGGCCCTCCAACTGGCGTCGCTGTCGCTGCGCGGGCGAGCGGACCCATCCGAGCTGATCGCCGGACTGTCCGGCCGCCACCACGCGATCGGCGAATTTCTCGCCGAGAACGTCCTCGACACCCTCGAACCCGAGATGCTCGACTTCCTGCTGGCCACCTCGATCACCGAACGCACGTGCGGCAGCCTCGCCGGCGCCCTCGCAGACACCGCGCGTGGGCAGGCGATGCTCGAGGCCGCCGAGGACCGGGACCTGTTCCTGCGCCACATCGACGACGAGCGAACGTGGTTCCGCTACCACACCCTGTTCGCCGAGTTCCTGCGCCGCCGGCTCGAACGCGACCAACCCGACCGCGTCCGGGAACTGCACCGCGTCGCGTCCCGATGGTTCTGCGACCACAGCCTGCTCCGCGAGGCCGTCGACCACGCCATCGCCGGCGGCGAGGAGCAACGCGCCGTGGAACTCGTCGAAGCCGACGGACTGATATTGCTCGAGCAGTCCCAGGCGGCGACGTTGTCCGCGGTAGTCGACAAGCTGCCACCGATTCTCGTCGCCGCAAGCGCCCGGCTGCAGGTCACGACGGCGTGGGCGCACGCGATGGCGAACCGGACCATGGCCGCCGAACGCGCGCTCGAGCGAGCCGAATGGGCACTCGACCACAGCGGCGCGAGCGCGAGCGACACGGCGGATCTGCGGGCGGAGGCGGGCGTCGTCCGTGCGGTGGCCGAACTGCGCAACGACCGCAGCGGCCGGATCGACGAACTCGCCGCCGACTGTCTGGCGCGGCCGGAGGCCATGGCCCCATGGGTGGTGTGCGCCGCTTTCAACGTCACGACGTTCGCCGCCGTGTACCGCTTCGACTTCGCGGAGGTTCGCAGGATCCAGGAAGTGGCCCGGCCCTACTACGAGCGGAACAAGGGACCGCACAACGTCGTTCACGGCCAGAGCTATCTGGGTGTCGCGTCCTACGAGCAGCTCGACATCGACGACGCCGTCGACCGTTTCCGGCGGGCCCGCCGAGCCGGCCGGAAACTGGGTGGGCCGAGAGCGCCGTCCGCCCGGCTCGCGGGGTCGCTGCTCGGTGAGGTGCTCTACGAACGCGGGGACGTCGAAGAAGCCGAACGTCTCCTCGACGACGGATACACCCTGGCCGTGGAGACCGGCGGAGTGGACTTCAAGGTCGCCCGCTTCGTCACCGGCGCTCACGTCAAGGCGCTGCGGGGCAACCGCGAGGAGGCGACGACACGCCTGCACGCCGGACTCGAAGTGGCCGAGACCTACTCCCTCGCCCGCCTGCGGGCCCGCGTCGAGAACGAACGCCGGCGGCTCGGCATCACCCCGCATCCCTCCCTCGGGGCACCGGCCCCGGTCCGGCACGAAGACCGGCGACGCCCGGTGTCGGGCATCGACGAGATCGTCGCGCAGGTCGAGGAGACCACCGCGATTCGGATGCTGCTCGCCACCGGGGCGCGCGAGAACATCGAGCTGGCGTGCACCTGGGCGCAGGAGTGGACCGACCGGCTCGCCGGCACCGGCCGCAACCGCGCCTACCTGCTGGCCGAGCGCCTCCGGGTGGCGTGCCTCGCCGCCGCGGGCCGCGACGACGAGGCGAAGCAGACCCTCGCCTCCGTCGCCTCGATCTGCGCGGCGCGAGGACTTCACCGCGTACTTCCCGACGGCGGGCCCTTCGTCGTCGCTCTGGTCGCGGATCTCCGGGCCGATCAGCTGGCCGGCGAGTGGCGGCCGGACTGGGCGACGGTGCCCTCCGACTTTCTCGAGGAGCTACAGAACTCGACCGCCCCGTACACGATGTGACCCGCGGTCAGGACGGCGTGGGCGCCTCCTCCAGGATCAGTCCCGCGGCGCGCAGGTCATCCCAGAATTCGGCCGGGATCGGGCGTTCGAGCCAGGCCGCGTTCTGCCGCGACTGCTCGCAGTTCCGTGCGCCCAGCAGAAGTTCCCGCACCGCAGGATGCGCGGCCGCGAACTGAATCGAGGCGGCCGCCAAGGGAACCCGATGACGCTCGCAGAACTTCTCGATGTCGCGCACCCGGCTCAGTACCTCTTCGGATGCGGGCTGGTAGTTGAACTTGGCGCCGGGCACCGCGCCGGTGGCCAGGATGCCCGAATTGAACACACCGCCGAGGACTATCGCGACGTCGCGCTCCACCGCGAGCGGCAGCAGGTCCTTCACCGGATCCTGCTCGAGCAACGTGTATCTCCCCGCGAGGAGGACACAGTCGAGATCGACGCGTTCGAGGGCATCGAGGCAGACGTCGGCCTCGTTGACCCCGACACCGATTGCCCGGACCACGCCCTCCTCCCGCAACCGGATCAGCGCCGGAAACGCACCCTCGAGCGCTTCCGCGAACCGCGCAGGCTGGGCGTCGCCGTGCGTGTACCGGTCGACGTCGTGCACGTAGAGGATGTCGAACCTGTCCTGGCACATGCGCTGCAGGCTGTCGTCCACCTGCCGCAGGACCGCGTCGTACGAGTAGTCGAAGTCGGCCCGGAACGGCGGGGTGTCCACCCAGATTCCGGTGTCGAACGACCCACGGGGTGCGGGCGTCAACGTGCGCCCCACCTTCGTGGACAACACGTAGTCGTCGCGGTCCCTCGTCAGCAGTGCGTGGCCCACCCGGTGCTCGGACAGTCCGTGCCCGTACATGGGTGCGGTGTCGAACGAACGCACACCCATGTCCCAAGCTTCGACGATCTGAGCCTGGGCCTCCGCTTCGGGGATCGGCCGGAAGATGTTGCCGACGGGCGCACCGCCGTAGCCGAGCAGGGTCACGTCGAAGCAGGCGCGTCCGAACGTCCGAGTGTCGTTCACCTTCACGAGTTCTCACTTCCGTTGCCGAGGAACAGGGTGCTCGGGTCGCGCAGCACGGCATCCATCTCGCGAAGGCACACGAGCTTGATCGCCGCGACGACGAGCTCCGAGTAGAACTGGTCGTGGAACCACTTGTCGCCGCTGTACGCCACGACCAGCCCGCCCTCGCCCACCGCGCTGCCACCCCATTTGGTCCAACCCTGCTGGTAGAGGTAGGGATGCAGCTGCTGAACGGCGTGCGACGGCAGACCGGTGGTCCAGCTGATCCGCGCTTTCGACTCGGCAATCGCGGCGTACGGCCCGGCCCAGTCCTTCTCCTCACCCCAGCTGTGGCGGTAGACGACGGGCAACTCCGCGTCGGCGGATGGGGCGACGCCTGGCCGGAGCACGACGAGATGCCCCGGAGATCCGTGGGAGAGGTTCTCGATCGACGGCAGAGCCAGCTCGACGGCCTCGCGAGCCACGTCCTCGGTCAGTCCGGAAAAATTGGTCATCCGGTCATCCTTCCCCACGGATCAGATCGATCGCCTTCTCGGCGATCATCACCGTGGGTGCCTGGGTGTTGGAACTGACGATGCGCGGCATGACGGACGAGTCGACCACCCGCAGACCCTCGATGCCCATCACCTTCAGTTCCGGTGAGACCACGGCGTCGTCGCCGACGCCCATCGCGCACGTGCCGACCGGGTGGTACGAGGTGCGACCGTATGCGCGAACGAACTTCACGTAGTCGTCCTTCGTGTTCACCGACAGACCGCCGGCCAGATGTTCGGCCTTGATGTGCCGGGCCATCGACGACTGCGCCATGATCTCGCGGCTCTGCCGAAGCCCCTCGATGCTCGACTCCAGGTCGAAGTCGGTGGCGAGGAAGTTCGGGTCGATCAGCGGCTGGGCGGTGGGGTCGTTCGACCTGATCTTCACCGAACCCCGGCTCTCGGGCCGCAGCGAGTACGAGTTCAGTGTGCAGCCGTAGCCCGGGCGGACCGCCGCGACACCGGCCTCGACGCCGGCGGCGGGCAGGAAGTGGAACTGCAGATCCGGGATCGACTCCCCCGCGTGCCCGAAACTGAACCCACCGGCCTCGACGACCGTCGACGCCAACGGGCCCCGCCGGAAGGCCGCGTACTCGAGTCCCGCCTTGGCCGTGGCCGGACGCATCAGGTTCAGCCGGTCGAGACTCTGGTATTCACGGAGTTCGTAGATGACGTCGAGGTCGCAGTGATCGTGCAGGTTCCGGCCGACACCGGGAAGGGCATGGGCCACCTCGACATTCGCGTTCCGGAGGTCGTCGGGATGTCCGATTCCCGACAGCTGCAGGATCTTGGGCGATCCGAACGCGCCCGCCGCAACCAGCACCTCGCGGGACGCGCGGAATGTCTCCACACCGTTCGGGGTGAGCACCTCGATCCCGGTGGCGCGTCCCCCGTCGAGCAGCACCCGTGACACGGCGACGTTCTCCCGCACCGTCAGGTTGGGTCGCTTCCTGGCGGGTGCGAGGTACGCGACCGCGGCGCTGCACCGGCGGGCGTTCTTCGTGGTCGTCTGGTAGAGGCCGACGCCGTGCTGGTGATCGCCGTTGAAGTCGCCGTTGAACGGCAGCCCGAATTCCTGCCCCGCCTGGACGAACGACTTCGACAGCGGATGGGGGTTGATCGGATCGGAGACGCCGAGCGGCCCGTCGGTCCCGTGGTACGGCGCCGACAGCCGTTCGTTGTCCTCGGACCGGAGGAAGTACTTCTGGATCTCCTCGAACGACCATCCCGCGCAGCCGTATTTCAGCGCCCACTCGTCGTAGTCCTCGTGCGCGCCGCGGGTGAACACCTGGGCGTTGATCGAACCGCCACCGCCGATGACCTTGCCCTGGGCGAGGGGAATGACCCGGTCGTTGCAGTGTTTCTGGGGGACGCTCGAGAAGCCCCAGTCGTACTTGCTGGCCGTCAGTTTCGCGAATCCTGCGGGCACGTGGATGAACGGGTGCCGGTCGTTGCCGCCGGCCTCGAGCAGGAGGACCCGGACCGTCGGATCCTCGGTCAGCCGTCCGGCCAGCACGCAGCCCGCGGTGCCGCCGCCCGCGATGACGTAGTCGTAGGTGGCACTCATCGGTTGCCTCCGGTCCAGTTCGGGAACACGCGCTTGCGTGGTCCGGTGCGGATCTGAATGGTCTTGACGTCGGTGAACTCGTCGAAGCCGGCCTGCCCCATCTCGCGGCCGAACCCGCTCTGCTTCATGCCGCCGGCAGGCAGTTGCGGGGCGCCGTCGATGGTCGTGTTCACCCATACGCGGCCGCTGCGCATCTCCCTCGCCACCCGCAGCGCCTTGTCGATGTTCTTGGTCCAGATCGATCCGGCGAGTCCGTAATCCGTGGCGTTGGCGAGCCGGATGGCGTGGTCGACGTCGCTGAACCGGGTGACGGTGAGCACGGGACCGAAGATCTCCTCCTGGAAGGCGGCGGACTCTTCGGCCACGCCGTCGAGGATCGTGGGAGCGACGAAATGCCCGCTTCCCCAATTCTCTCCGTCGAGCCGGTCACCGCCGGTCAGGACGGTCGCACCGTCCCGCCGCGCCGCGTCGATGTGCCCGAGCACCTTCTCGAGGTGGCCGGCGTCGATCATCGGGCCCAGTTCGCTCGCGTCGTCGAGCGGTCCGCCCACCGTGATGCGGCCGGCGGCCTCGACGAGGCGGGCGAGGAAGGCGTCCGCGATCGAGTCCTGGACCAGGAGCCGGGCACCCGACACGCAGCACTCACCCTGATTGAAGAACACGCCGAACAGGACGCCGTCGAGTGCGTCGTCGAGGTCGGCGTCGTCGAACACGACGCTGGCGGCCTTACCGCCCAGTTCCATCGACAGTCGCTTGACGCTGCCCGCCGAGGCCTCGACGATGCGCTTGCCCGTCTCGGTGCTCCCGGTGAACGACAGGATGTCGACCAGACTGCTCTCCGCGAGCGGGGCACCGACCTCGGCACCCGCGCCCGTCACCACGTTCACCACACCGTCGGGGACACCGGCCTCGGTGAGCAACCGGGCCAGCTCGACGGCGGTCCCGGACGTGAACTCGGACGGCTTCACCACCGCCGTGCAGCCCGCGCCGAGCGCGAACGGCAACTTCTGCGCGAGCAGGAGCAGCGGGAAGTTCCACGGGATGATCATGCCGACCACCCCGGCGGGCTCCCGGACCACCATGGCGGTGCAGTCGTCGCCGAGCGCGGTGTGCGCCTCGCCGTGCACCGTCATGGCCAGCGCCGCCGCGTACTCGAACAACTCGATGCTCGCGCCGACGTCGCCGCGGGCCAGAGTGATCGGCTTGCCCGACTCCTCCGCGTCGATCCGGGCGAGTCGTTCCTCGTGCTCGCGCATCAGCCCCGCGCAGCGCAGGAGCGCCCGGCCGCGTTCCATCGCGGTCCAGTGCGGCCACTCGCCCTCGTCGAAGGCGTCCCGCGCAACCGCAACGGCCGCTACCGCGTCGGCGCGGGTGCCCGCGGTGAACGTGGCGACGACGCGGCCGTCGGCCGGACTGACCCGTTCGATGATGTTCTCCGACGGGGGCACGCTGCGCCCGCCGATGAAGTGTCCGTAGCTACGGATCTGTGTTGCTTCGACTGTCGACATCTTTGGCAGTTCCTCGTCAGTGTTCGTGGATCAGGACACCACGCAGGTTGAGCCCCGCGTGCATGTCCACGTATGCGTCGTTCACCTGGTCCAGGCTGTAGCGCCGGGTGATCAGTTCGTCCAGCTTCAGTCGTCCCGACTTGTAGTAGTCCAGCAGTGCCGGAATGTCCCGGGTGGGGTTGCAGTTCCGAACAGCACCCCGCGCAGATGCTTGGCGTAGACCACCAGTTCGAGCGGGCTGATCGGGATCCCGGGTTCGTTCTGGCCGATCGACACGACGGCGACGGTTCCCTCCTTGCGGACGGCGCCGAACGCGTCGGCGATCAGCTGTCCGTCCACCACGCCGACGGTGACGACGGCGCTGTCGGCGCCCTGACCGTTGGTGACCGAGCGGACGAACGGCATGGCCTCGTCGATCGACGCGTACGCGTGGGTGGCGCCGAGTTCGAGGGCTCGTTCGCGTTTGAACGCGACCGGGTCGACCGCGACGACGTGTGCGGCACCCGCGTGGTGGGCACCCTGCACCGCGTTGATCCCCACACCGCCGACCCCGACGACCAGCGTCGTGTCCCGGGGACGGACGCCTGCGCCGTTCACGGCGGAGCCCCACCCGGTGGCGACCCCGCACGAGACGAGGCAGGCCACGTCGAACGGGATGTCGTCGTCGATCTTGACGGCCTGGGCCTGCGAGGTGACGAGGCAGTTCGCGAACGTGCCGAGGCGCTGCATGGCGCCGATCGGCCGCCCTGACTGCGTGGCGAACCGCGCCGTTCCGTCGAGCATGAAACCAGCCTCCATACCGGCCCCCGTGTCGCAGATATATTGCATCCCCTGCGCGCACCAGGCGCAAGTTCCGCAGGCCGGGAGGTAGGCGGTGGCGACGTGGTCGCCGACGGCGAGCCGGGTGACACCGGGTCCGACCGCGCCGATCACACCGGCACCCTCGTGTCCGCCGACCAGCGGCAGCGTATTCGGGATGTCACCGGTGACGAGGTGATCGTCGGAGTGACACAGTCCGGACGCCATCACCTTGATCCGCACCTCGCCGGGACCGGGCTCCGCGAGGACGAGGTCGTCGACCTCCCACTTGCCGCCCACTTCGTGTATCACCGCACCGCGTGCCGTCGTACTCATCGTTCTCCTTCGAATCTCACACTCACACAGAGTCTTACTTGATGATCGAGAGCCGGCTGCGGTCGAGGGTCACGGCGACCGCGACGATGACGACCGCGCCGTACACGATCTGCTGGAAACTGGGGTCGATGCCGGCCACCGAGCCGCCGACCCGGAGAACGGTGACCACCAGGGCGCCGACGAGCACCCGCCACGCTCCGCCGATTCCACCGGTGATGGCACAGCCGCCGACCAGCACCGCCGCGATGGCAGGCAGGAGCAGCGAATCCGCGAGTTGCGGTGCGGCGCTCTGCTGCTGGGCCGACAGTACGACACCCGCCGCGCCCGCGAAGAATCCGGACAGGGCGAATGCTCCGATCCGGACGATCCGGGTTCGGACGCCGCTCATCATCGCCGCCTTCTCACCCAGTCCGACGAGGTGAAAGACATTGCCCCGCGGCGAGAACCGCATCGCGCAGAATACCGCGGCCACCGCCGCCACACCGGCCCACACCGCCATGGGGAGACCGAGCATCGTCCACGAACTGAGCCAGAAGATCGCGTCGTAGCCTTCGCTGATGTAGATGGTGGTCGACCCCGAGGCCACGAGCGCGACCGCACCCCAGAACCCCAGCGCCCCGAGCGAGACGACGAACGACGGGACCTGCCCGAACACGATCAGCAGACCGGTCAGCGCACCTATCAGAGTGAGCGCCACGAGGGTGACGACGACGGCGAGCGGACCGAGGGAGCCGATCGCCGTCGCCAGGATCACCGTGGCGAGCGACGCGAGCGCCGCCACCGACAGGTCGATGCCGCCGGTGAGGATGACGAACATCTGGCCCAGCCCGAGCAGCAGAATCGGGACCGCCTGCGCCGAGACCACCGCGAGGGCGTTCATCGACAGGAAATTCGGTTCGGCGAGAGCGACGAGGAGGACGAGCGCGACCAGCACGACCGACGGGCCGGCCAGCCGCAACCGGTCCCGCGTCGTCCGGGACACCGCCGGCGCCGCACCCTCGGGTGCGCGCATCTCGGTCGAAGTCCTCTCGGTGGAAGTTCTTGTTGCCACGGCGATCACATCATCTTCTCGAGGAGTTGGAGTTTGCTGGGCGGGTTTCCGGACGACGAGTCGAACGCTCCGGTGATCTCGCCGTCCCGCATCACGATCACGCGGTGGCCGAGGCCGATCGCCTCGTCCAGGGTGTCGGCGAGCACCAGAATGGCCACTCCCCTGTCGGAGAGGTCGCGGAACAGGGCGTAGAGGTCTTCCTTGGCGCCGATGTCGAGGCCGCGGGTGGGGTGGTCGAGAACCAGTACCTTCAGGCCGTCGCCCAGAATCCACTTGGCCACCACGGCCTTCTGCTGGTTGCCGCCCGACAGCCGCGCGATGTCGGCGTCGGGGTCGGCGGGCCGGATGCCGAGTTTCTCGATCCAGCTGCGCGCGGTCTCCTCCACCCGGGCGCCCGAGGAGATCCGGCCACCACCGGCCTTCACCGGATGCACCGTCGCGATGTTCTGCGCGACGGTCGCTCCCGCGATCATGCCTTCGACGCGACGTTCGGCGGGAACGTATGCGATACCGGACCGCACGGCGTCCACGGGTGATCCCGGGGCCGAACGCCGTCCGTCGATCTCGACTGTTCCGGAGTCGATGGGGACGGCGCCGAAGACGGCGCGGGCCACCTCCTCGCGCCCGGACTCGACCACGCCCACCACCGAGACGATCTCGCCGGCGTGGACGTCGAGCGACACGTCCTTCGCCTTGCCGCCGCAGGTGAGGTTGCGGACCGACAGAGTCGGCGTGCCCGTCCGGGAGACGGCCTGCTTACGCTCCGACGAGTAGATCTCCTCGGCCGCGCCCTTGCCGATCATCAGCTGGTACAGCTCGGATTCGGTTGCTGCCGAGGCGATCCGCTCACCGACGACCTTGCCGTCGCGCAGCACGTACACGCGGTCGGAGAAGCGGAGAACCTCGTCGAGTCGGTGGGAGACGAAGATGACGGAACCGCGCTCCTTGAGGGCGGTGACCCGGCGATGGAGCACCTCGACGTCCTCGGGTTCGAGCACCGACGTCGGCTCGTCGAGGATGAGCAGCGGCGGGTGTTCCACCTGCCTGCCGCCGACGGCGCGCGCCACCTCCACCATCTGACGCTGGGCGAAGCCGAGCGTCTCGGTGAGCGCGCCCGGATCGACCGTCGACTCCACCACCGACAACATTTCCTGGGCACGGGCCCGGATCCGGCGCCGGCGGAGGAACCCGGCACGGGCGGTGTCCCCCTCGTGTCCGAGGATCAGGTTCTGGCCGACGGTGAGGTTCGGGAGCAGCGACTGCTCCTGATGCACCACTCCGATCCCGTGGTCGGCGGCGTCGGCCGGGCTTCCGAAGCTCACGTCGCGCCCGCCCAGCACCATCCGGCCGCCGTCCTGGCGGTGGACTCCCGCGAGGATCTTGAGCAGCGTCGACTTGCCGGCGCCGTTCTCGCCGATCAGCCCCACCACCTCGTTCGGAGCGATGGACAGGCTCACGTCGTCGAGGACGGTGTTGGGTCCGAATTTCTTCGTGACATTGCGGAGTTCCAGGAGAGATGTCATTTCACGACCCTCAATCGACTGCGGGCAGGCCACCCGGTGGCGATCACCGCGACCACGATGATGAGACCCTGCGCGCCCTGCTGGATGTACGGGCTGGCGCCCGACAGGAGAAGTCCGTTGCCGAGGACCACGAGGAGCAGCACACCCACCAGGGAATGCAGGGGTCCGCCGCGACCGCCGCTCAGCAGCGTGCCGCCGACGACCACCGCGGACAGGGTGAGGAAGAGGCTTCCCGATCCGACGCTCACGTCGCCGACGCCGAGCCGGATGGTGGCCAGCACTCCGCCGAGCCCGGACAGCAGTCCGGCCACGGCGAACAGGACGATCTTGGTGCGCCCGACCGGGACGCCCGCCAGGCGGCTGGTCGCCTCGTCGCCGCCGATCGCGTAGGTGTGCATGCCGAGCCGGGTTCCCTTGCACAGCAGCACTGTCACGGCCACGGCGGCGAGTGCGAACACCACGACGACGGGAAGCCCGAGCCAGTGACCGCCTGCCCAGGCCGCGAGCGACAGGTCGGCGAGCTGAGGGGTGGCGGTGCCGAACAGCACAGTGGCGACACCGAGCCCGACGAACCAGGTACCCAGTGTGACGAGGAAGGACGGCACCCGGACGACGACGTGCAGCACGCCGTTGACCACTCCGAAGAGCAGACCGACCCCCAGCGCCAGCAGGACCGCGAGGAGTCCCAGGTCGTTGCCGTTGACACTGTTCGCCGCGAACAGGACGAACGTCAGCCCGCTGGCCGCCATCACGCCCTCGATCGACAGGTCCACGCCGCCCACCAGGATCACCAGCGTGGCGCCCATCGCGAGGACCACGGGAATCGCGGCCTGCTCCACGATCGCCATCGCGTTGCTCGCCGTCGCGAAGCCGGGAGCCAGCGCGGCGAAGACGGCGCACAGTCCCAGCAGGGCGGCGAGCGGGCCGGCGGTGGAGAGCAGCCGGCGCACGCGTGGTCGTGTGCTGCGCACGGGCGCAACGGGATCTGCGGGGGTCGTCACCTCCCCGGTCACTTCAGTCGTCGACATCGTCACTCCTTCGGAAGATTGTGTGGTTCGTGAATCGAGAGCGGGGCTACCGGGCCACCGGGCCGGTGATGCGGGAGAACGGATCCTGCACGGACCGCACGATCTCCTCGTCACTCGGCACGGCGAGGAACTGGTCGACGTTGGTCGCGGTGATCAGCGACTGGTCGACGTAGAACTCGCGGTTCTCCCGGGGCAGCGACTCGACGTCGAGTGCGCCGGTCATCGCCTGGTAGCAGATGGCGAGTCCCATCGCCCCGTTGAAGTAGGGGTCGGTCGTGTAGGTGGAGAGCAGTTCCCCGTTCGCGATGGCGCCCAGGCCTTCCGGGGTGGCATCCGCGGCGCTGGCGATCTTGATCTCCCCCGCGCGGCCCGCCTCGCGCACCGCCTGCAGTGCGCCCAGCGCCATGGAATCCGTTGCGGCCCAGATACCGTTCACCTGGTCGCCGTACTTGTTGAGCAGGGTCTGCGTGGTGGTGTAGGCCTTGTTGCGGTCGAAGTCGGCGGGCTGGTCGTCGAGCAGGGTGACGCCGGACTGCCCGTCCATGGCCTGCTGGAAGCCCTGGAACCGGGTCTGGCTGATCTCGTTGGCGAGCAACCCCTGCAGCGCGATCACGCCGCCGGTGCCGCCGAGCGAATCGACGAGGGCCTTGCCCGTATCGGCTCCCTGCTGGACGCCGTCGTAGGCGACGTAGGACGCCCATCCGTTCCCGACGTCCCAGGGGTGGAGGTCGGCCGGCTTGCTCCACTGGGTGACCGCGCAGCCGCCGCTGTTCTGCACGGCGCGCACGATCGCGGGGGTGTCGGCGCTCGTGTTCGGGTTGATGTTGAGCAGGACGGTCTTGCCTGCCGCAAGCACCGACTGCAGCTGCGACAGCGCGTTCTGCGAGTCGCCGCCGTAGACGATCACCTTCAGTTCGATCCCCAGCGATTCGGCGTACGCGCGGCTGCCCTGCACCCACGCGGCCTCGTACGGGTTGGTCAGCGACCGGACCTCGGAGACCATCACCATGTCGCCCCGGTCGACGGCTGTTCCGTCCCGCTCGATCTGTTCGGATCCCGTCGAGCAGGCGATGGCGGAGCTCGCCATCACGGAGACTGCCGCGGCAACGCCGACGGCCCGGGCTGCCGCCCTGATTGATCGTTGCGTCCGTGTCATCGTTCGTCCACTTCCTGAAAAAGAATGTAAACGCTTTCTTACCGTGATCGGCGTCACAAGTCAAGCGCTGCATGGTGCGGTCAAGGGTCATCCGGGTCGACCGGACAGGTGAGAAATCGATTACAGAGCGCTGGTGAGCCGGGCGGCCGCGACCGCGCCGGCTACGCGACACCACAACGTGGGTGCGGCGAGTGCCCTTTCGGAGCTCCCCGCCAGGTCGGACAGTGAGATCCCGATGCCGGGCGGCGACGCCGCGAGGCGGCCTGCGACCACCACCGATCGGGTCGCAGTCTCCGCGCACCGATCCAGCACGGAGCCGACGAGTTTGCCGGACAGCGACGTCGCGTCGAATTGGCCCTCACCGGTGACCACGACGTCGGCGCGGCCGAACTCGGCACTCAGCCCCGTGAGCTCTGCGATGCGGGCGGCGCCCGGCACCAGCCGGCCGCCCCAGGCCGACAGTCCGAATCCCGAGCCCCCGGCCGCTCCCGCGCCGGGTTCGGCGGGACTGCACGGCAGTCGGGTACCGAGGCAGCCTGCGAACGTCGCGAGCGCGCGATCCAGGCGGTCGCGCTCCGCGGGGTCGGCGCCCTTCTGCGGCCCGAAGACGTGCGCTGCCCCGTGTGGGCCGCACAGGACGGCCGTCGTGTCCGTCAGCAGTTCGACGCCGCCGGGTGGGGGCTCGGTCAGCGAGCCCACGTCGATCGAGGCGAGAGCGGCCAGGCCGGCGCCCCCGTCGGGGATCTCCCGCCCGTCGCGGTCCAGTAGCTTCGCGCCGAGCGCCCGCAACGCGCCCGCACCGCCGTCCGTGGACGCAGAACCGCCGAGTCCGATCAGCAGTGCCTTCGCACCGTCCGCGAGTGCTGCGGCGATCACCTGTCCCAGGCCGGTCGTCGACGCTCCCCCCGGATCCGGCGAGTCCATCAGGGGCAGCCCACTCATCTGGGCGAGCTCGATCACCGCCGTGCCGTCCCGGAGCAGCAGCCAGCGTCCGGTCGTCGGACGCCCGTCAGGGCCTCGAACACCCGCCACCTCACGCCACACGCCGGTATCGCGGCAGGACGCGACGGCGTCCACCGTGCCTTCGCCGCCGTCCGCCTGCGGGAGCAGCACCAGCTCGTCGTTCGGCCGGACCGTCGACCAGCCGGCCGCCAGAGCCGCTGCCACCTCCGTCGCGGTCAGTGAGCCCTTGAACGAATCCGGGGCGAGCACCACCCGCAGCGAGCCGGCGTCAGGCGACGTCATCGGGGTGGGGTCCCGTGCGCTGATCGCGATTCAGAGCCGAGATCGCGTCCATCTCCGCGGCGGACAGCCGGAAGCCGAACACGTTCGCGTTCTGCCGCATCCGATGCACCGCAGACGATTTGGGCAGAGGAATCGTCCCGATCTGCAAGTGCCAGCGCAGCACGATCTGCGCGACCGACACACGGTGCCGGGCGGCGAGCGCCGCCAGGAGTGCGTGGTCGTTCAGGTGTCCCCTCGCCAGCGGCGCCCACGCCTGGGTGCGGATGCCCATCGACCGGTGCAGATCCGTCAGCGCGGACTGCGTCAGCAGCGGGTGCAGTTCGACCTGGTTGACCGCCGGCGTGATCGTCGCGATCTCCGCGAGCCGCTCGAGCTGTTCGGGCTGGAAGTTCGACACGCCGATCGCCCGCACCCGTCCGTCGTAGTACAGCTTTTCCAGTGCCCGCCACGTCTCCAGGTACTGTCCGCGGCTCGGTGCCGGCCAGTGGATGAGGCACAGGTCGATGCGGCCGAGTTTCGCCGCACTCGCCTCGAACGCGTCCAGTGCCTGCTGGTAGCCCTGGTCCTCGTTGGAGATCTTGGTGGTCACGAAGATCTCGTCCCGATCGACGGCGGCCCGGGCCAGCGCCGCGCCGAGCGACGCCTCGTTGCCGTACATCGGGGCTGTGTCGAACGCGCGATAGCCGGCGGACAGCGCGTGCGACACGGTGGAGCCCATGTCCTCGTCGGGGATCCTGAACAGGCCGAACCCGAGCGCGGGCATCGTGACGTCGTTGTTCAATGTGACCGAGGGAACGGTCGCCAGGCTCGTCATGTGATCGAGTACCCGCCGTCGACGGGCAGGACCACCCCGGTGACGTACCGCGCGGCGTCGGAGACAAGGAACAGCACCACGTCCGCGACGTCGTCGCCGTCGGCGAACCGTTGCAACGGGATACGGCTCAGCTTCTGGGCGCGGAAGTCTTCCTGCCCCAGCACGTCCGCTGTCATCGGCGTTTCGATATAGCCCGGCGAGACGGTGTTGACGCGCACGCCGTGGGGGCCGAGTTCCACGGCCAGACCCTTACCGAGCTGCGTGAGCGCGGCCTTCGTCGCACCGTAGGGAACGATGCCCGGGACGGCGCGGTCCGCGGACAGCGACGCGATGTTCACGATGCTGCCGCGGGTGTCGACGAGCGACTTGGCCGCCTGCCGCGTCAGCCGGTAGGCCGCCGACAGATTGACGTCGAGGAGGCGTTCCCACCCGTCCTCGTCGACGTCGATCGCCGCGGTCCGCAACTGGATTCCGGCCGCGTTGATCAGGATGTCGAGGCGCCCCGACAGTTGCTGGGCGAGGTCGACGGCGCGTGCGCCGAACTCGGGGTCGGTGAGGTCGCCACAGAGACCGTGCCCGCCGAACTCCGCCGCGACGTCGGTGACCTTCGGGTCGGCGTCGGCCGCCACCACAAGTGCCCCGCTGCGGGCGAGGGCTCGGGCGATCGCGGAACCGATCCCACCGGCCGCACCGGTCACGATGGCGGTCTTCCCGGACAGATCGACCGAGTTGGTATGTTGTGCAACGCCGCTCATGCCGCGGCTCCCTTCAGTACGGCCCGGCTGATGATGAGCCGCTGCATTTCGCTGGTGCCTTCGTAGATCTTCGTGATGCGGGCGTCGCGGTAGAGGCGCTCGACCTCGTATCCGCGGATGAAGCCGTTGCCGCCGAACACCTGCACGGCGGCGTCGGCGTGACGCACGCACCCCTCGGACGCGTAGAGCTTGGCCATCGAGCAGAGCGTCTCGGCGTCCGCCGCGCCCGCGTCGAGCGCCCGCGCCGCCTCGACCGACAGCGCGGTGCCGGCCCGCAGTTCGGTGGCGACGGTGGCGAGGGAGAAGGAGATGCCCTGGTTGGCGGAGATCGGCTTGCCGAACTGGCTGCGATCGAGGGACTGCCGGGTGGCGGCGTCCAGGGCGGCGCGGCTGATGCCGAGGCTCAGGCCCGAGATGCCGAGACGGCCCTTGGCCAGCACCTTCATCATGTACCCGAACGCCTTGCCTTCCTCGCCGAGGAGCGCGTCGGCCGACAGGTGGACGGAGTCGAACACCAGCCCGCCGACCTGCGAGGCCCGCTGGCCCATCTTGTGTTCGTGGTAGGCGCGGCTCACGCCGGGCTGGTCGACGTCCACCAGGAACACGGAGATGCCACCGCGCTTCCCCAGTTCGGGATCGGTCACGGCGAGGACGACCGCGAAGTCCGCGACGGGGGCGTTGTGGATGTAGATCTTCTCGCCGGTGAGCACCCAGCCGTCACCGTCCCGCACCGCCCGCGTGGTGATCGACCCGAGGTCGGATCCGGATCCCGGCTCGGTGAGCGCGTAGGCGCAGCGCTTCTCGGCGGAGAGCATCGGGCGCAGGTACTGCTCCTGCTGCTCGGGTGTGCCGTAGTTGCCGAGCAGGCTGCCGAGGATCTCGACGAGGCCGCACTGGTCGGCCACCGACGCGTACCCGTAGGACAGGGACTCCATGACGAACAGGTAGTCGAGGGCGGTGCCGCCGAACCCGCCGAACTTCTCGGGCACCGTGATGCCGAACAGCCCGATCTTGCCCATCTCGCGGTAAATCTCTTCGGGGAATCGTTCGGTCTCGTCCAGCTCGGTGGCGACCGGACGGATCCGTTCGTCGACGAACTCGGCGACGAGCTTGCGTTCGTCGGCGCCGAGCACCGACGAGGGAATGACGCTGTTTCCGGTTGACATGTAGTTCTCCTCAGATGTGTACGGCGACGGGGGCGAACAACCCCGTGTCCATCAGGCGTGGGTTCTTGATGATCGGACGGAATCCCATGTGCGGCAAAATGTCCCGATCGATGTCGATGCCGGGTGCGATCTCGGCGAGTTCGAGGCCGTCGCGGGTGAGGACGAAGACGGCGCGTTCGGTGACGTACACCGCCTCGCGCCCCTCACGGACGGCGAGAGCGCCGGAGTAGGTGACCTGATCGACGCGGTCGACGAACTTGGACACCGAGCCTTCGCGCCGGATCACCAGTTCTCCTCCGACGATCTCGACGTCCAGGCCGCGCGCGGTGAACGTTCCGCAGAACACGGCGCGCGGCGAGTTCTGGGAGATGTCGATGAACCCGCCCGGTCCGACGATTCCGCCGCCGATCTTGCTGACGTTGACGGCGCCGGTGGAGTCGACCTCGGCCATACCCAGGCAGCTGACGTCGAGCATTCCGCCCGAGAAGAGGTCGAACTGGGTGGTCGACGAGTGCACGACCTTCGGTCCGCGCGCGGCCCCGAACAGATCGCCGGAGACGGGGATGCCGTCGATCAGCCCCTGCTCGATGGCAAGTGTGATGTCATCCAGGCGATCCTGTTCGGCGAGCGCGTCCACGACCAGCGCGGACACCCCGAAACCGACGTTGAGGACATCACCGTCCCGGACCTCGGCGGCGGCCCGCCGGGCGATCAGCATGCGGATCGGGTCGTGGTTCGTGGCACCGAAACCGGAGTTCGCCGCGTCGCCGGAGAGTTCGGGGTCGAATTCGCCCGCGTACGTCTGCCATTGCGCCGGCGCGTGGACGACGTCGTCCACCAGGACCGCCGGGATGTGCACGAGCCGCGGATCGATCGGCCGGTCCAGCAGGTTCTTCACCTGCACGATGACCCGGCCGCCGCTCGCCTTCGCCGCCTGAGCGACGGCCAGCGCGTCGAGCTGAGCCGCCTCGCCCGAGCACGTGACGTTCCCGGACGGGTCGATGGAATCGCCGCGGACGATGGCCACGTCGACGGGAAACGGCTTGTAGCGCAGGTACTCGCGGCCGTCCAGAGTGAGGAGTTCGACGAGGTCCTCGGTGGCGGACGGCGTGAACTTGCCCCCGCCGTGCCGCGGGTCGACGAACGTGTCGAGACCGGTGGCGGTGATGAGGCCCGGCCGGCGCGCGCCGATCTCCCGCAGCAGCTGACTGATCGCGCCGCCGGGCCACGCGTACGCCTCGATCTCGTCGTTGCGGACGAGGTCGATCATGGTCGGCGACCACGTCCAGTGCCCGCCGATGACCCGTTTGACCATGCCCTTGTGCGCAAGGTGATTGGTTCCGCGGCTCACCCGGTCGCCGATGCCGAGGGCGTGCACGATCGTGAGTTCCCTCGGCGATCCGGTCGCGAGGAAGCACTCCTCCAGCGCCTCGAGGACGGTGTCCGGTTCGAGGATCCCGCCGCCCGAACCGGTGAGGGCGATCGTCGATCCTGGCGCGATGTCGCTCACGGCTCGTGTCGCGGTGGTCAGTGTCCAGCGCCTCGAGGCGGCACCCGTTCCGGGCTGTGTCATATCCGCTCCTGTAAATGCTTACATTTTGCCAATCGGCCCATTAAAGCTATGGACCTCAGTGATTGACACAGTATATTGTGAGCTGCACAACATCAAGAAAACGATTACAGGAGATTTCATGGCCTCGATCCTGCTGCCCGATCGCCACGGTTCGCCCACGACTCTGGCGTTGAACGCACCCGCTCGGCTGGACACCAGGTCCACGGCGCCGACCAGCAGGGCGGTGTACGCGGCCGCGCATGTGGTCGCCGATCCACTGCGGGCGTCGGCGGAGAATCCCGCGGATCAGATCGACTGGGACGCGACCCTGCGACTGCGCCGCGACCTGTGGTCGCTGGGGCTCGGGGTGGCGGAGTCGATGGACACCGCCCAGCGCGGCATGGGACTGGACTGGGCCGCGGCGAAGGAACTCGCCATCCGCACGCTCACCGACGCGCAGGCGGTCGGCGGGAAGGTGGTCGTGGGGGTGGCCACCGATCAACTGAAGACCGACACCCCCTCGCTCGACGAGATCCGCGGCGCCTACCTCGAGCAGGTCGAGGCGATCGAATCGGCGGGTGGTGAGGTGGTGCTGATGGCGAGCCGGCACCTCGCCCGTGCCGCCACCGGCCCCGACGACTACCTCGCCGTGTACGACGCGGTGCTGTCGGCGGCCACCCGCCCGGTGGTCCTGCATTGGCTGGGTTCGGTGTTCGATCCCGCCCTCGACGGCTACTGGGGATCGGCGGATCCGGGCGCGGCCATGGACACCGTCCTGCAGATCGTCGACGCGCACCGGGACACCGTGCGCGGCATCAAGGTCTCCCTGCTCGACCCGGCACTCGAGATCGCCCTGCGCCGGCGGATGCCGGACGGGGTGCGGGTGTTCACCGGCGACGACTACAACTACGTCGGCCTGATCGCCGGCGACGGCACCCACACCAGCGACGCCCTCCTCGGTGCGTTCGCTGCGCTCGGGCCGTTCGCCTCCGCCGCGTTCGCCCGGTTGGACGACGGTGACGAGCAGGGCTTCCGGAACATCCTGGGCCCCACCGAAACCCTGAGCCGGTTGCTGTTCGCCGCCCCGACGCAGTACTACAAGGTCGGCGTCGCGTGGCTGGCGTACCTGAACGGCAAGCAGGAGCACTTCCGGATGATCGGCGGCTTCGAGACCGGTCGCAGCCTCACCCACCTGGCCGAACTGATCCGCGCCGCCGATGCGATCGGCCTGTTCACCGACCCCGACTTCACCGCCGCCCGCGCCGCCGCGTACTTCGCCGTGCACGGAATCCGCTGACATGGACCTCGCGCACTGCAGTCTCAACTCCGTCACCGTCAAGGGCGCCGGCCTCACCGAGGTCGCCGACCTCGCCGAGCAGTGGGGGTTCGGCGGCGTCGGCCTGTGGCGGGACGTGCTCGACAGCGTGGACCTGGCGGGCGCGTCGGCCCGACTCCGGCGGTCGGGTCTGCGCGTCACCAGCGTCTGCCGGGGCGGAATGTTCCCGCAACCGACCGCCCGGCTGCGGCGAGAAGCCATGGACGACAACCGGGTGGCGGTCGATCAGGCGCACGCCCTCGGCGCCGACTGCCTCGTGCTGGTCTGCGGCGCCGCCCACGGCGACCTCGCCGGCGCGAGGCGGCAGGTCCACGACGGCATCGCCGAACTCGAGCCGTACGCCCGGGCGGCGGGGGTGCGGCTCGCGGTCGAGCCGATGCACCCGATGATGGCGTCGAGCCGGTCGGTCATCACCTCACTCGGCGAAGCGAACGACCTCGTCGAGGCACTCGAATCCGACCTCGTCGGGATCGCCCTCGACTCGTATCACGTGTGGTGGGACGCGGCACTGGCGGAGCAGATCGCGCGGGCAGGCGAACGCCTGTTCTCGGTGCAGTTGGCCGACTGGGTCACCCCGATCCACGGCGAACTCAGCAGCCGCGGCATGCCCGGCGAAGGCTGCATCGACATGACCGGATTCGTTGCCGACTGCAGAAACGCCGGCTACCACGGACTCGTGGAAGTCGAGATCCTCAGCGACCGATGGTGGGCCGAGACCGCCCCGCGGGCCGTCGACGCCGCGGCGAACGGCCTCGCCGCCGTCTGAAACCCCAGCTCAGCTCGAGGCGGGCCCCGTCGACTCGCGAATGACGACGTCGGCGGGGATCAGCGGCGGAGACGTGGTGGTCTCGTTGTTCAGGGCCGCCCGCATCAGCGACCACGCCTGGTCCCCCAGATCGATCTTCGGGCTCACCACCGTGGTCAGGCGCGGCGCCAGGTGGCGCGCCATATCGATGTCGTCGAAGCCGGTGACCGAAATGTCCTCGGGGACGCGGAGTCCGCGCTCACGCAGTTTCGAGATGACGCCCAGCGCGGTCAAGTCGTTGAAGCAGACGAGGGCGGTCGGCTCGTGCGTGAGTGCTTCTTCCACCACGTCGTAACCACCCTCGATGGTGCCGTCCGACGGCACCGCCGTCGCCTCGATCCCGAGCACCTTCGCCATTTCGATTGCCCGCCACCGCTCGCGGTTCTGCCAGGCCAGATCCGAGCCCTTCACGTAGACGATCCGGCGGTGGCCGAGCTTCGAAAGGTGCCCGCACAGCTGCATCATGGGGGTGAAGTTGTCGACGGCCACCATGGGGAGATCGACTTCCAGTTCCACCCGGTTGACGAGCAGGACGGGAGTCGACTGCTTGGCCAGTTCCTTCAGGCCACTCGTCGGAATCCTGGACGAGAGCAGCACGAGGCCGTCGACCTGGCCGAGTAGGTCGAGTGCGGTGGCGAGTTCGTCGGCCGCGTCACCGGAGTAGTCGGCGACGAGCATGCGGTATCCGTCGGCGGTGGCGCCGTGGTGCATCTGCTTGACGACGTCGAAGAAGTACGCGTTGGCCAGGTCAGGCAGGATCACGCCCATGTTTCTCAGCGACCCGAGGACGAGTCCGCGAGCGGCGGTGCTGGGCCGGTAGGACAGCTCGTCGGCGACCTTGTGGACCCGGGCTGCAAGGTCCGGGGTCACCGACGAACTGCCGCTCATGACACGGGAGACGGTGGCGATCGAGACCCCGGCCGCCTTGGCTACGGTATTGATCGTGACGCGACGGCTCGCGGGCACTCGGGTCTGATCAGCCATAGCTGCCTCTACATCTCTCGTCACCATTGCTACCGTCTCCCACCTCGGTGGGTGGAAACGCTTACAGCGTATCGCGAAGACGGCCCCGGATCACGCGGACGCTCACTCCTTGCGCAACAACGCGCGCGTTCCGAGCAGTTTCCGCGACGTCAGCAGCACCTTGACGTGCTTGCTGCCGTTCGATTCGAGTTCCTCGACCGCGCGGCCGAACTCGTCCAGCGCAAACGTCGCGGTGTGCAGCGGCGACGCGTCCACCTTCCCCGACTCGAGGAGTTCGGCCGCGTCGACGAAGTCCTGCCGGACGTAGTTCCGGCAGGCCACGACGGACAGCTCACGGGCGTAGAGCGCGCTGTAGTCGAGGGTCAGTTCGTGCCCGGGTTTCGCGGACGCGATCGCGACGTACCGGCCGCCCGGAGCGAGGACCCGCAGCGCCAGCCGGGACGATTCCTCCGTGCACACCGTGTCGTAGACGAGGTCGACCGAGTCCGTCCGGTCCCGGAGCCAGCCCTCGAGCGCGTCCCCCGAGTCGGTCGTGAAGCCGCTCATCCCGCACGCCAGGGCAGGCTGCTCCCGTTCGGTGTAGCGATCGACGCCGAACACCCGGACGCCTCGGCTCCGGGCCACCAGCGTGGTCGCGAGTCCGATCGCACCGGTCCCGATGACCAGCGCGGTGTCCCCCTCCGAGGCGCCGCCGCGCCGGACCACATGAACTCCGACGGCGAGCGGTTCGACGAGCGCCCCGAAACGGTCCAGCACCGAGTCGCTCACGGGCACGCACTGCGTCTCGGGTACGACGAATTCCTCGCTGAAGCATCCGCGTGGGTCGGACAGGCCGAACACCCGGATGCTCGGACAGTTGTTGATCCTGCCGTCGCGGCAGGCGCGGCAGCTGCCGCAACCCGTGGTCGGGTAAACCATCACCGGCTGACCGATCGTGAGACTCGTGCCCGGACCCACCCGCGACACCCGTCCCGCGCATTCGTGGCCGAGCACCGTCGGATATGCGGCGACCGCGTTCCGGCCGCGCAGGTGCGACAGGTCGCCGCCGCAGATCCCGGCCGAGTCGAGAGCGACGAGCACCTCCCCCGCGCCCGGCGCCGCGACGTCACCGTGGTCGAGGCGATAGTCGTTCGGGCCGTCGACCCGAATACTCAAGACTGACATGCGCTTTCCTTTTCGTCGGAGACAGTGACCGGCATCGCGCCGGCTGTGGCGGACCGGTAGGCGGCGTCGATCACCGCTTGCACGGGCAGCCCGGACCGGGCATCGGACAGCGGCGCCGCGCCGGCCGCCCAACTGGCGAAGACGTCCTCGTACAGCGACCGGAACCACGCCGTCATGGACAGCGGATCCGGCCCGGACGCGTCGACGGACCCGTCGACGAGTGGGCGGACGCCGTCGCCGATCTGGACGAGCGAATCCCCCACCAGCCGTAACTGCCCCGCGTCGCCGTAGAGGTGGATCGTCTCGGCTCCACCCGGCCATGCGGCCGTGCTCGCCGTCACCGACGCCGCATGCGTGCCGTGGTCGATCAGGAGGTGAATCGTGTCCTCGGCCTCGAGCCTGCCTCGGCTGGTGGAAGCCGTGGCCACGACACTGCGCGCGGGCCCGGTCAGCGACAGGTAGAGGTCGAGGGTGTGGATGGCCTGGGTGATCAGCACTCCGCCGCCGTCCCGGTCCCGGGTGCCGCGTCCGGCCTCGGCGTAGTAGGAGTCGGGACGCCATAACGGGACGGTGACGGTTGCCGAGCGGAGGGCGCCGATCGCGCCGTCCGAGAGTAGCCGCCGGGCGCGACGCGCCGCCTCCTTGTAGCGGTGTTGCAGCGTGACCGCGGCCCGCACGCCGGATCGCTCGGCGACGTCCACGATCGCCTGTGCATCGTGCAACGAGACCGCCAGCGGTTTGTCGATCACCAGGTCCAGGCCGCGCTCGGCCAATGCCGACGCGACGGCCAGGTGACTCGACGGCGGCGTGACCACGACCGCGGTGTCGGCGTCCAGAGCCGCTGCCGCGTCGAGGCTCGGGAGTATCCGCGCCTCCGGTGCCAGCCGGCGTGCGGCCGCCGCCCGCGTCTCGTCGCGCGTCACCACACCGACCACGTCGGCGTCGACAGCCCGGAGGGCCGTGAGGTGCGCGGCGCTCGCGAGCCCGGCGCCGACCACAACGACGCGACGGGTCACGATGCGGCCTCGACGGCCTTGCGGGAACCCACACTCCGGCCGAGGGTCTCGGGAAGCAGGGCGATGCCGATCAGCCCGACCACGCTCAAACCCATGAGGTAGCTCGCGACGAGCCAGGGCGTTCCGCCCGCGACGGCGACGAGGGCCGTGGCAACCAGCGGGATCGTGCCGCCGACCACGGCGGCCGGGATCTCCCGGGAGATCGCGATGCCGCTCCACCGGATCTTGGTGGGAAACAGTTCGGAGAGCAGCGCACCGCCCGGCCCGGACGTCGTGCCCTGGACGAGGCAGATACCGAGCATCAGCGCCAGTCCGACCATCCACGGCGACCGCGTGTCGAGCATCAGGAACATCGGGAACGGGAAGACGATGCCGAAGATGGCGCCGGACAACAGGACCGGCTTGCGACCGATCTTGTCGGCCAGCCGGCCGAACCCGATGATGACGGGGATGGCGCAGAACTCGGCCACGATCAATCCGATCAGGGCCTGAGTGGAATCGACGCCGAGGGTCTTGGTCACGAACGACAGCGCGAAGACCTGCATGACGTAGGCCCACGGGATCACGAAGCTGAAGAGGGCGAGCCCGCACAGGATGTGCCGCCAGTGGTTTCGGACCGCGTCGACCAGCGGCGCGCGGTCCACCTCACCGTGCTGCGCGGCCTCCTTGAACACTGCCGTCTCGTTGACCTTCAGCCGCAGATAGCCGGCCACGAGAACGATGGCGGCGCTGGCCAGGAACGGAATACGCCAGCCCCAGGACAGGAAGAGGTCGTCGGGCATCAGCGTGAGCAACGCGAAGATCATGGTGGCGCCGCCGGTTCCGACGTAGATCGCCGCCCCCGGATACGCACTGGAGAGAGCTCGCCTAGAGCTGTCCGTGGATTCGGTGACCATCGTGATCGCCCCGGCGAACTCGGCGCCCGCGCCCGCACCCTGGAACAGGCGAAGGACGATCAGGAGAATCGGCGCCCAGATTCCGATCGCGTCCGCGGTGGGCAGCGCACCGATCAGCGTCGTCGAGGCGCCCATGACGAGCAGGGTCATGAGGAGCATCGGCTTGCGGCCGAGCCGGTCGCCGAAGTGCGCGAAGACCAGTCCACCGATCGGGCGGGCGCCGAGTCCGACGGCGAACGTCCCGAACGCGGCCATCGTGCCGGCGAGGGATCCCGCCCCGGGGAAGTAGAGGGGCCCGAAGACGAGGGCCGCCGCGAGACCGTAGAGCGTGAAGTCGTACCACTCGATCACGGTTCCCGCCGCGCTCGCCTTGATCACCCGGCGGCGTTGCTGCCCTGCCGACCCGTGCGGCACCGCGGTCGACCGCTCGGTGCCGAGTTCGGTCATGCCCATCGAGAACTCCTGACTGTGAAGGGGAACTGCCGGAACCCGACTACTATGACCCACGTCACCGAATTTGTAAACGCTTTCTCAGCTTCGCGGAGGATTCTCGTTTCCACAGTTCACAGCATTATGCTTGCGGGATGTCGACCAGACCCGGTCAGATACCGCTTTCATTTCCCCCGGAGCGGACAGGGCCGGTCGCGCGGCCAGGCGGACCCATGTCCGCCGATCGCCAGTGCTCGGGGCGGAGGTAGATGGCGACCTGTTCGCGACAGATTCCGGAGCCCCACAGCGGCGCGGCGGACCGATTGAATGGAACCTGGCGGTTCGAAACGGTTAGATGGGACCTGAGGTTCCGGACAGTGCAGCGTCGTACGTCGAGGTGAACGGAGACACAGATGCCAGGCCCAGTCGCGAGATTGGCACCCCAAGCAGTCCTCACTCCGCCCAGCCCTGCCGCCCTGTTCCTGGTGCTCGTCGCCGGGGACTCCGACGAAGACCGCGCGACGGTGTG